>JAYVRP010000940.1:0-3590 GCA_043776215.1 Rhodoferax sp.
TCCCCCACCAACGACCCTTTGCGCGGCCTGGAACATATCGGTTTCACCGTGCCTTTCAACATGTCGGAGCAGCCGGCCGCCTCGGTGAACTGCGGCTACACGCGAGCCGGCCTGCCAATCGGGCTGCAGATTGCCGGGCAGCGCTTTGACGATCTGGGCGTCTTGAGGATGTGTCGGGCGTTCGAGTTGATCCGCGACCCGCAGATGCCGTGGCCCTCACCGCCGTCGCCAACGGCGGCAGGCTGACAAGGATCTCTGCGTGCTGGCCGATAGCCTGGGCAATCCGGTTCGCCTCGACGACCCAGCGAGCCTGGGTGCAGTCAATGATTTTGTCGAGGGGTTCATATCCTGCGAGGCGCGGGCTGCCAACATCCTGCTGGTGGCCGAGGCTGACACCAGCGCCATCGTCCAGGCTTGCTGTGCTGCACTTCACATGTTCGCCGAGTCGCCGGATGCGCCGGACAATGCGCGGCCGTTCCTCGCCACCGCAGTCCGCAATGCGCCGCAGGCGAGTGAGCGCGAGCAGCGCTTTGTTGCCGCCATCGCGGCCTGGGTCGCCGGCAACATCGGCCACGCCATTTCCCTGCACGAAGAGCACACCCGCCTGTTCCCGCGTGACCTGGTATCGCTCAAGCTCGGGCAATACCATATGTTCAACAAAGGCAATGGCGCCGGCATGTTGCGTCTCGCACTGGTTGCGCTTCCTGCTGCCGCAGACGTGCCCTACGTACACGGCATGGCTGCTTTCGCGTGGGAGCAGTGCCATCTTCTGGCCCAGGCTGAAGTGTGCGCGCGCAGGGCCCTGGCCATGTGCCACAAGGAGCCCTGGGCGCAACATGCGCTGGCCCATGTCATGCTCACCCAGGGGCGGCTTCACGAAGGGCGCCAGTTCATGCAGTCGGCGAGCACCACCTGGAGCGGGCTCAACTCCTTCATGCTCACGCACAACTGGTGGCACCTCGCACTGTTCGAGCTCGAACTCGGCCACGACAGCGAGGCGCTGCGCCTGTACGACGAGCAGGTCTGGGGCGTCGTGAAGGAGTATTCGCAGGACCAGATTGGAGCGGTGTCCTTGCTGGCGCGGCTCGAACTCGCTGGTGTGGATGTCGGCCAGCGCTGGCAGTACGTGGCCGACCATCTGACCGGCCGCGTGCACGACCATGTGTTGCCATTCCTCGACGTGCAATACCTGTACGGACTCGCGCGTGCCGGCCGCGCCGAAGCCACCGCCATGATGGGCAGCATTGAAGCACACAGCCTGGGCATCGCGCCGGCGTCATCCACCCACCCGGACGCACAGGTGCTCGACGATGTGTGGCTCAAGGTCTGCCTGCCTGCCTGCCGGGGACTGCTGGCCCATGCGCAAGGGCGTCACGCACAAGCCGTGGATGAACTCGGCGAAGTACTGCCGCGCCTGCTGGAAATCGGTGGCAGCCATGCGCAACGCGACCTGTTTGCCCAGATCCACCTGGATGCGCTGATGCGTTGCGGCAGCTGGGGCGCAGCTCAGCAGATTCTGCAGCCACAGGTGAATGGCCAGCCGCAATCCGTGCGGCTGATGCGCCAGCTAAAGCAGGCCTATGTGAAACTGGAACTGGACGACGTAGCGCGACAACTCCAGGCAAGGATCTGACTGGCCTGGACACGCCCTGCCGTCATTCGTCGCTATCCTCACCCTCACTCTCCTCCTCCTCCTCTTCCATCTTAACGATCATCACCGGCACATGGGCCGCGTGCAGCACCTCATTCGAGACCGAGCCCAACAGGGCACTGCGCAGCGCGCTTGTGCCGCGGGCGCCCATGATGATCATGTCGCACGCAAAACGCTCACCAATGTCCACGATGGTGTGGGCCGGGTCCCCAGTAGCGATTTCGCGCTCGTAGACCACGCCTTTTTCCATCAGCACAGCCTCGGCTTTTTCCAGGGCGTCAACACCAGCGGCGGTGCTGACCCGTTCGAGCACCTCGCCATCGGGCGCCACCACCATCTCGTACAGCGTCGCGGGTTCCTGGACGTTGGCCAGCACGAGACTGCCGGAAAGGCCTTGTTCGAGCAGGCGCACCGCCACTGCCAGCGCACGCAGCGAAAGGTCCGAGCCGTCGATGGGAAGCAGTATTTTCATTTTTCAATCTCCAGAAAAGAGTTCACTGGGTCACCGGTTCAGCATACGCCGATGCCCGCACCAGGTCTTGACCGGAAACAATTCCGGCACACCGGCCGCGCGGCCGGAGCAAGCCCGCAAGGATAATCGGGCGCATGACGCAACTCCTGCTGATTCCCGGTCTGGCCTCCGATGCCGTCATGTGGAAACACCAACTCGATGTCCTGCCGCCGCAGCACCACGCGCAGGTGACCGACGTCCACGCCCGCCACGACACCATCGACGCCATGGCGCAGGCATTGCTGCGCGAATACCCAGGCGAACTCATCCTATGCGGCGCTTCCATGGGCGGGATCGTGGCAATGGAAGTGGTACGCCAGGCGCCGCAACGCATCCGCGGCCTGGCGCTGCTGGGCACCAACGCACGCCCGGAAACCGACGATATACGCCGCTTGCGCGAAGCGGCGATCATCTTCTTTGAGAATGGCCGGGCCCAGGAGGTTCTGCGCGCGAACCTGCCACTTGCCTTTCATGCCAGCCGCGCCCGCGACACCGGCCTCGTCAATACCTACCTGAACTTCGTGCTGGCAGCCGGCGCCGAACAGCTCGTGCGCCAGAACCGCGCCATCATGGCCCGCCCGGATGCTCGCCAGCATTTGGCCTACGTGACGTGCCCGGTGCTGGTCATGTGTGGTGATTCCGACCAGTTGACACCACCGGAGTGTTCGCGCGAGATCGCGGAACTGGTTCCGCAGGCCAGGCTGGTGATGGTGCCCCAATGCGGACACATGCTGACGATGGAGCAACCAGACATCGTCAACACCATTTTGCTGGAATGGCTGAACATGTTGCCAGGTCCGACGACCTGAACCGATCAGAGGTCGAGAAGATGTCGTCGCGAGCCGGTCGAGGTCGGGTTGAGGAGCACAGCCGTGCCTGTACGGTGAGCACCGCAGGCCCGAGATCGGCGGGCGCAGCAAAAAGACTCTCAAGCTCTCAGGTTGCCTGCTGCGACGACTGCACCTTGTCCATCAACCGGCGCAACACGTTCGGCTCCACGAATTTGTCCACTTCACCGCCCAGCAAGGCGATCTCGCGCACGAAGGTGCTGGAGATGAACTGGTATCTGTCGCTCGGAGTCAGGAATACAGTCTCCACGTCCGGCATCAGCGAGCGATTCATGCCAGCCAGCTGGAACTCGTAGTCGAAGTCGGTCACAGCACGCAGGCCGCGGACCATCGCCTTGGCACCGCGCGCCACGACAAAGTCACGCATCAAGCCACTGAAACTCTCGACCGTCACGTGCGGATAGGGCTTGACCACTTCCAGCGCCATCTCGACACGCTCATCGAGGCTGAACATCGCCTTCTTGTGGTAGCCGGCCGCCACCGCCACGATCACCCTGTCGAACAGCTGCGCTGCCCGCCGCACCACGTCTTCATGGCCCAGCGTCATGGGATCGAAGGTACCTGGGTACACAGCGATGAT
>JAYVRP010000941.1:0-47236 GCA_043776215.1 Rhodoferax sp.
TTCCAGCCCGGACCTGCCCGGTCGGCCGCCTCGAACCGCGTGAAGACACGAAGGTAGTGCGCGGTGCTCACAGGCCCGATGGCCGCGCGGTAGAGCGACGTGGTCGCGCTCTCGGGCGAGAGGTCCAGCGACAAGGCTTCAGGCGCCACAGGCAGCATCTCGGCGGGCATGCGGCATTTTGGCATGTGTGCCTTCGATGCCAGGCCCGCGGCGTACCATGCGCCTACCAGCCGCACCGCGCGGCATTGCAGTGAAGACTCCGATCCATGAGCGACAGCGAAAAAACCCGCCTGCGAGACACGAACACGGGTGTGGCCGACTGGCACGCCTGGGGACCCTACCTGAGCGAACGTGCCTGGGGCACCGTGCGCGAAGACTACAGCGCCGACGGCACCGCCTGGAACTACCTGACCCACGACATGGCCCGCAGCAAGGCCTTTCGCTGGGGCGAAGACGGGCTGGCAGGTATCTGCGACCGTTACCAGCTGCTATGTTTCTCACTCGCCCTGTGGAACGGCTGCGACCCGATCCTGAAAGAACGGGCGTTCGGCCTGACCTCCACCGAAGGCAACCACGGCGAGGATGTCAAGGACTACTACTTCTACCTCGACAGCACGCCCACCCACAGCTACATGAAGTACCTGTACAAATACCCGCAGGCCGCGTTCCCGTACCAGCGCCTGGTCGACGAGAACCGCGTACGCGCCGGGGCCGGGCCCGAGTTCGAGCTGCTCGACACCGGGGTGTTCGACCAGGACCGCTATTTCGACGTGTTCGTGGAATACGCCAAGGCGGGTGTCGATGACATCTGCATCCGCATCGAAGCCTGGAACCGCGGCCCGGACGAGGCCGTATTGCACCTGCTGCCACAGTGGTGGTTCCGCAATATCTGGGGCTGGGGCGACAAGCCGCTGCGCGCGCCGACCATCCACGCGGCAAAGGCCACGCGCACCCACGTCACGCTGGTCGCCGATGACACACTGGCCGATGGCCTGCACAACCTGCCGTTCCACTACCAGCTCGGCCAGCGCCATCTGTATGGCGAGCCGGACGGGCAACTGCTGTTCACCGACAACGAAACCAACGTGGTGCGCCTGTACGGCCAGGGCGCCGACGATGGCCGGCGCTACGTGAAGGACGCGTTCCATGAGCAGATCGTCAACGGCCGGCCAGCCACCAACCCGGCGCAACAGGGCACCAAGGCCGGCCTGCAGTTCATCCGCACGGTCCGGCCGGGCGACAGTACGGTGGTGCGCCTGCGCCTGACGGCCAAGCCGATGCGTTATCCGCTGCGCGACGTCGACAAACTGGTCGCGCGCCGGCTACGCGAGGCCGACACCTTCTACGCGGGTGTCCATCCGCCCAAGGCCTCCGAGGACGAATGTCGCGTGCAGCGCCAGGCCTTCGCCGGGCTGATGTGGTCCAAACAGAACTACCTGTTCGACGTCAACCTCTGGCTCCAGGGGGACAACCCCGCGGCACCACCGCCGGACTCGCGCAAACAGATCCGCAACAGCCACTGGCGGCATCTGAACTCGATGCGTGTCCTGTCGATGCCCGACAAATGGGAATACCCGTGGTTTGCAGCCTGGGACCTGGCTTTCCACACGGTGGCCATCACACTCATCGACGCGCAGTTCGCCAAAGACCAGCTGTGGCTCATGCTGTTCGAACAGTTCCAGCATCCGAACGGCCAGATTCCAGCCTATGAATGGGAGTTTTCGGACCTCAACCCGCCGGTCCACCCCTGGGCCGTCTGGCGCGTCTACAACATGGACCGCATCCGCTCCGGCACGGCCGACCGCATGTTCCTGGAGAGGTGTTTCCAGAAGCTGCTGATCAATTTTGCCTGGTGGATCAACAAGGTCGACAGCAATGGCAACAACATCTTCGAAGGCGGGTTTCTCGGGCTGGACAACATCACGCTGTTTGACCGTTCGGAGAAGCTGCCCGGCGGCGCGGTGCTCGAACAGTCCGACGCCACCGGATGGATGGGCTTTTTCTGTCTGAGCATGATGCGCATGGCGCTGGAGCTGGCCAAGGAAAACCCCAGCTACGAAGGCCTGGCCAGCAAATTCTTTCAGCATTACGTGTACGTGGGCGCCGCCATGAAACACATGGGCGGGCGCGACCACAACCTGTGGGACGAACAGGATGGCTTCTTCTACGACGTGCTGCGGTACCCGGATGGCACGTTCGAGAAACTGCGCGTACGTTCGCTGGTGGGGCTGATTCCGCTTTTTGCGGTCGAGCGCCTCGAAGCCCGCTGGATGGGGCAATTCAAGGAGTTTTCCCGCAACGTGCAGTGGTTCCTCGACAACCGGCGCGACCTGGTGTCGCTGTGTGTGAACCGCACCATGGCCGAGGGTGTGGACACGCTGGCGCTGACCATCGTGGACCTGGCGCAACTGCAACGCATGCTGGAGCGCATCTGCGACAGCGACGAGTTCCTGTCGGAATTCGGCTTGCGCAGCCTGTCCAGGGCGCATGCGCAACAACCGTTTGTGCTGGGCGACAAGTGCGTGTCGTATGAGCCTGGCGAGGCAGTTTCCAAGATCAAGGGCGGCAACTCGAACTGGCGTGGTCCGATCTGGTTTCCCACGGCGTTCCTGATGGTCGAGTCGCTACGCAAGCTGGCCAAGGCCTACGGCCCGGACATCGTGACCACGGACAGGCATGGCCGCGACTGGACCCTCGGCGAGATTGCAAAAACACTGGCCGACCGCATGATCGCGATTTTTGTGCGCGACGGGCAGGGGCGCCGGCCGGTGCACGGGCAGATCGAGAAATTCCAGAACGACCCGCACTGGCGCGACTACATCACGTTCCACGAATACTTCCATGGCGACACCGGCGCCGGCCTGGGCGCCTCGCACCAGACCGGGTGGACCGCGCTGGTGGCTTCGCTGATCGACGAGTGGCGGATCTGAACGGGTCGGGTTCCGTGTGATCGGATCGAAGCCGGCAACTCCGACCCGGATTGCAGGCTTCCATGATGGGCGGAGGAGCCTTGCATGCGCCATACGTCCCAACAGGGTTTACTTCGAATGGCAGGTCAGGCACACCGCGCTACCAGCATTGCTGACGCGCAGAAACGTCGGATTGAAGACACTGCCCGTTCCGGCTGAGGGCACACCATGAGGGTCGTGGCAAGAGGCACATTCGACCTCATAACCTTCGCCTGTGTTGTACAGGCGGATTTCGTTGGCATCTGCACGTGCATTTCCATTGGTGTCGAAGTAGGCCAATCGCACCTCCTTGCGCGGCGGGTCCTTGAAATCAGTACCAGGCCCCGCCGCAGCGGGATAACGAATACCCACCGGGTGGTCGTTGCGCAGATCAGTGCCAATGGCGAAGGCCGTGAAATCAGGGGCACCTGCTCCTACGATGCCGGCGTTCGCGGAATGGCAAGCCAGGCATTCGGTGGCATTGAGCCTTGCGTGGACAGTCGCATCCGGGCCCCTGCTGTTGTTCCAACTGTTCAGGAATGCGGCGTTTTCGCTCGTCTCTTGCGACTTCAGGTAGCGCCCCGAGCCCGGCATATTGATAATCGAGTCGACGGCAGTTTGCCCGTCATGGCAGGAAAGGCAGGTGAGCGAATTGATTCCCGGCTGCGATACCGGCTGCGTCAGACTGGCAGTATTGAGCAGGTCGTAGGTCTGGTACGTGCTTGTTTTCATCGTGCGGTTCCACAATGGCGCCGCAAGACTGGTGCTGTTGGCGCCGTGCGGCGTATGGCAATAGACACAGACTTCCGCATAGTCATTTCGAAATGAGTCCATGGTTTCACCGGCAGGTCCACCACCCGAGACTTGCCGCTGGCTGAGGTTGTGGCGTGTATTGCCGACGCTTCCGATGTTGGAGAACTTGGTCGGCAGGTCGGTATCGGCACGTGCCGGCGCGCTTGCCATCAGCAGGGCTGCAAAACAAAATGCGAGCATAGACGCGGTGCAGACCGCCTTGATGCCGCCGGAGCCAGTGCTCTTGGGGTGTTGAACCATGGTGTATTCCCAGTGCATGTGATGCCCTTTCGCGCCGACCTCGCAATCACGTGCGTGTCATGCCTGCATTTCCCGTGCCAAAAGCAGTTGGACGGTATCCCGACGGGAGCGCGGAAACGGATTCCCGAATTCGGGCATTTCAATCCCGATTTCGGGAGGGAATGGCCACAATTTTTTGACCAGAATCAAACCGGCGCTGGCATCCATAGGCGTTGCCCTTCTTCGTTGCTGAGCCGCCGCAAGACCTCGACCTTGTGCAAAAACTGATCGACCACATAAATGCGACCGGTCTCGTCCGCTGCGAGCTTGGCCGGCAACAAATAGCGTCCGGGCAGATCACGCTCGGCGCGCGAACCGAGCGCCAACAACAACTCGCC
The DNA here is from genome assembly GCA_043776215.1 of Rhodoferax sp. Lineage (GTDB taxonomy): Bacteria > Pseudomonadota > Gammaproteobacteria > Burkholderiales > Burkholderiaceae_C > CAISIP01. The sequence continues at coordinate 4,379 of JAYVRP010000941.1, forward strand.
GTTGGGAAGAAATACCTGCACATTGCAGAACGCCGCATCACTGACATAGACCAAGCCGGAGGCATCCACTGCCAACCCCCGCGGGCGTGCGAACTGCCCCAAACCATTGCCCAAGGAACCAAACATGCGCAGAAACTTGCCGTCGCGATCAAAGGCCTGCACACGGAAGTTGCCGGCGTCCAACACCCACACACTGCCGTCCGCCGCTACGGCCACGTCGACGGGCAAATTGAACTCGCCCGCGGCGCCGCCCCGCTGGCCCACTTTGTCCCGTATCTGGCCGTCTTCGCCATAGATCCACACATGGTGGCTCTCACTGCCCACGCCGCCCGTATCGACAACATAAATGCGGTCACCCTTCGCATTGACCGCGACAGCCGTAGGCCGCACCCAGTCATGGGCACCGTCGATACTCCCCAGGAACAAGCCCAGCGCATCGAATACGACCAGCCGCCTGGTGGTCGAGTCCATCACGTAGACGCGGCCCTGGCCGTCGATGGCAATACCAGCTGGTTTCTTGAGTTCGCCCTCGAAGCGCAGCCCGAAGCTGAACGTGCGCCGGCGCGGCAGGTCGAAGACGAAAACACGCCGACCCTCCGTGTCCGTGACGTAGACCCGGCCGCGCCTGGCCGCCACCGCCATCGGTTTGCCGAAGCTGCTGCGTGCGTCGTCCTCGCCGGTAAGCAGGTTGCGAAGCGGTGCCGACGAGGACCCGTCGCGCACACTGGCTGCGTTGCGCAGAGTTCCTTCGTACATGAAGCGCGGCAGCTCGGGCGGCGATGGCCACACCACTGGCGTGTTCCCGGCCAACGGCACTGGTACCGTGCCACAACCCGCCTGGGCGAGAGCAAGAAGGACCAGAACATGACGGCGACCGGGCATCGTGCAAGCGAATGAGCATGGGTTGTGCCAATTCGATCTCAATCAATATCGGAAATTACACGGCGCTGCTGGTCCGCTTGGCGCGGTACATGTTTGCATCCGCGAACGCGAGCAGGCCAGCTTCGTGAGGGGCATCACTCGGGTACAGGGCGCCGCCTATGTGCAGGCCGATCGAACCGCGCAGATCCCCGACCAGGAACGGTCTACGCAAGCTCATCGAAACGGAACTGGCGCGTGTGCGCAACAAAGCAGCATCCGCAAGACCATCGATCAACAAGACGAACTCGTCGCCGCCAATGCGCACTGCGAGGTCGTTTTCTCGCACCATGGCCACGCACCGCCTGGCGATGATTCGAAGAACTTCGTCGCCGACATGGTGTCCATACAGGTCGTTGAAGGGCTTGAACTTCGTCAGGTCGAAATACAGCAGCGCAAACGAGCGTGACGCCTGAATCCTGCGCGAGATGCCACGTGAAAGGCACAAGCGGTTGCCGATGCCAGTCAGCGCGTCGGTTTCCGCCACGGCAATCGCCTTGGCGAGTTGCTCGTGCACACAGCGTGCGTCGCGAATGACTGCCACGCAAAACCAGACCCCGTCGATGTCCAACCGGTTCAAGGATATGGAGACCGGCACGCTGGCCCCTGAGCGATGAACTGCATGGAGCACAGGCCGCATGGCCATCAACTTGGCGTTGCCGTTGGCCGCAAAACTCGCAACCATGGCGTCATGTCGCTGGCGCATTTTCTCCTGCACCAACATGCCCAACGATTTCCCGACCAACCAGACCGGTTCGTAACCAAGGACCTCCTTGACCCCGTGATTTGCCAGCACGATGCGCCCCGTTGCCTGCGTAACAATCACCGCATCCGGCAGGATATCAATCAAGCGCGTGATCGGATCGAAAGGGTGGGTCAAGGGCGCTCTCCGGGGTTGGCTGCGCAGAGCCAGCTACTGACCGGCGTGCGTTGGTGGGGCTGGTCGGGCGGCAGGTAAATACGCGGCGAGGTCCGCAAACGGCACGCGTTGCCGCGACGGATTCGCGCTCGCGGCTTCCAGCGCCACAAGACACTGCCGTAATCCGAGAAGTCGAACACGCTCGACCTCGCGCCAGCGCAGTACCAATTTCAGTAACCGATGCGCCCCGAGAACCTGGGCGTCAGGCGTGAAGTCGTACTCCTGCGTTCGCTGCAAAAGCACGCGGTATTGCCGCAGAAGCCGGCGGACACCTGCCGTCCACGCCAGCTCGACCAGAACCACGATCAAGAGATTGGCCAGCGCAAAACCAACCAGCAGCCGAACAGCTTCAGTCCGGAAGGCATCGCCTTTGGGTGGCGCCGGGAAATGCACCCTGTAAGTGTCTGCATCCAGCAGGGCACTCAGGTGGGCATGGAGCAACCAAACGCAAGCCGCCACCAAGGCGACTTGTGCCAGCACCAGCGCCACGACCAGACTCGTCTGCAGCTGATGATCGACCAGACGTCTGCGACGTTGGGAGGGTGGCAATGGCTCAAATGTCATGGCATTGATAACACAGTTGGGACGCCGCCCGCGGAACCGTCAGTTTGCCGTGGTCCTTGCTGAATCCCTGATGGCAGGATACACAGCCGACGCGTCCATCAGGAAGCAACAGCCGTTTGGAGACCAGTGCCGCACTGCGATAACCACCATAACGCTCGGCGTCCGCGTATTTCGTCCCGATGGGGTGATTGGCACGTCCGCTGTTGTGGCGCAGGACGCTGCGGCTGCTGATCGTGACAGCGGGTGATTCACCTTTAGATCCGTGGCAGGTCAGACACTGCATCGAATAGGGATCAAGGTCACCAGCGCGCAGCTCCACACCCGCATTCAAGTGGCCTGACAACACCAGCGAATCACCCTTGTCGCGCATGCTGGCAAAGAACTGCCGGTCGTGGCAGGCCAGGCACAGGTCGCGACCGCGGCGCTCCGCCCGAAGCAGCCCTGGTGCATCTCCATGCACGGCATGGCAGGTGCTGCAGGTGAGTTCGCCCTTCCAGTCAGCCGGATAACCGTCGGCAATCTTCACCAGCGGCACGAATCCGCTCGGATGGCTGACCTTGATGGCCGTGGCGTGACAACGACCACACAACAACTCCTGCGCCGCGACGAGTTTTCGTGCATTCACAGCGTCACCGAGCTCCTTGGCCACATGGCACTCCTGACAGCTGGATTGCGACAGGTGCGGCGGCGCCACGCCTCGATTGGCGGTGAACCAGCCCGCCGCAGCGGCAAGCAGCGCTGCCGTCGTCAAGGTGGCCGCAGCCAGGGCTCTAGAGACGGACACGGGAGTCGAGTGCTTTTAGCTGGCCAATGACCGCTTGCGCCGACGCCTCGCCTGGCTTGGATTGCCAATGCGCGAGCGCATCGCCTAGCGCACGGTAGTGGCCCGTCAACGCACCGACCGTGCTGTGCAACGCACTTGATTCACGCTGGAGAATATCCTCGCCTCGCAAGGGCGCCAAGGGCGTCGGGTCGTGGTCAATGGTCTGCTGCAGATTGCGGGCGAAACGATAGAGAGGACCGGCGAAACGGAAACTTGCATAAAGCGCCAATATCCAGGTACTGACGCCGGCAAGGGCGCACATCAAAAGGCCGAAAAACCACAGGGTGACGTCCAGGCGGCTCTCGGCACGCAGGCCGGACCCGACGATAGCGCCGTAGGCGTCGCCGCCCTCGCCCAGGACCCACAGCAGCGCTACCAATCCCCCTGTCGCGGCGGTAGAGAAAATGACAGCAACTCTGCCGACCATTTTGAGCTGCATGAGCGATTCCCGCATGAAGCTGTCCGCCTGGTTTGCGTGGGGCACGGGGCGCGGTCTCAGACAATAGCGAATAGCGCGAGGCGCTCAGACGACGGTGGCGTTCGCGCGCCAGGCGGAGTCGGCAAACTGCAGGCGCTGCGCCAGTGGAGCAGTAACCTCGACACGCAGGTGGCGGTCGACGATCAGCACGTGCGTGATACCCATGCGTTGCGCCACGCGGCGCCATCGTTTCGGGCCAGCCACCAGCAGCGCGGTTGCCGCTGCATCGGCGAACGCCGCACGGGGGTGCAATACAGTCACGCTGACGAACTCTGGCGCAGGCATGGCACTGGCCGGATCCAGGATGTGCGTGTAGCGCTCGCCATCCAGCACACGGTAACGCTCGTAGCTCCCGGACGTGACAACCGCCTCGCGCTCCCTTACCGCCACGCGGGCGATCAGTCCCGGCCCGGAAGGGTCTCGAATTCCGATTTGCCACGGCCGGCCGGCGGATTGGCCACTTGCAGCGAGGTTGCCGCCAAGGTTGACAAGGGCGTGAGGGAACCCACGTTCCCGCAGGCGATCAAGCGCCCAGTCGATTGCCACGCCCTTCGCGTAAGCACCGAAATCGAGTTGCAAGTGCGGGTTGCTGCTGCGCATTTGGGTGCCCCGGATCTCCACCTGCGCGAGGCTCGGTCTGGCCCTTGTCCATACTGCAATGGCCCGGTCGTCGGGTCGGCGCCCCGGGCGCATGACATCGTCGTGAAAACCCCAAAGGGATACGGCGCCGCCCATGCCGGCATTGAACAAGCCCGACGAGGCCAGTTCCAGTTGCGCGGCCCCACGTACCAGAGCACGCAGCGCTGGTGTCGTGGGATGGCTGCGGCCGGCGCGAAACGCTGCATTCAACGCATGGACATCGCCAGGTTTCCAGGCGTTCCAGCGGTCGTTCATGCGTTGCAGGCCAGCTAACGCCACCTCGACGGCGGACCTGGCCAGCCCAGGCCGACATGACGACACCATCACGTCGATGGGTGAGCCAAACATGAATCGCTGCGCATGCGCCAACACCGAGCCGTCGGTCGCGCCATTCGCGGGCGACAGAACGATGCCGGCCAATGCACCCAGGAAGCCGCGTCGTGCCAGCTGGCCCTGGGTTGGAGGCTCCACGTCAATCAAGGTGCTCGCGCCCGCGTGTGGCATAGGTCAATACCGCAAGCGGGCTTCGCGCAAGGCAGACTCCGCGCGCTCGCGTTCGCGGCACAATGCGTTGACCAATGGCGCAGTCGCATCGAACCTGTTTTCGTGGCAGTGCCGCTCGATTTCCAGGCACAAAGCGGACAGTCTTTGAGCACCGATATTTTGGGTCACAGAGAGAAACCGATGGGCAACCTGTCCGAGACGCCGCGAATCCGATGCGGTGAATGCGGCAAGCAGCGAATCCACATGGTCAGGTGATTTCTCGACGAACATGTCGATCAATTCCGCCACCAGGCTCGGCTGGTTGTCTTGCTGCATGGTTCGCAAATGATCCAGGCGGGATACATCAAGAACCGCTTCACCGGCTTGCGCTTTCGCCCCTGCGGACGCGTAGGGCGCAAGCGTATGGGTGAATACCGCCGCAAGTTCATTGATCGAGATTGGCTTGGCGACCAGGGCATCGAGCCCGGCCGCAAGGTAAGCCTCGCGGTCGCCCGGCATGACGTTGGCGGTCATCGCGACAATCCGCGGCAAACCGCCTGGCGCGCGTCGCTGGACAATCCAGCGGGCTGCTTGCAGCCCATCCATTTCCGGCATCTGGACATCCATCAGCACGACGTCGTAGGGTTGTCGTTCAACCGCTTCGATCACCTCCAGGCCATTGGCTGCGACGTCGGCATGGTAACCCAGGCGTTGGAGCAACAGCAACGCCACCCGCTGGTTGACTGTGTTGTCTTCGGCCACCAGCACCCGCGGCGACAGCGTCATGGGCGTTATGTCGTGCGTGCCCATCGGTTCGCTTGCCGGTACCCGTGCCTGCGTGTGCCGCGTCACGAAAACATTCAACAAGCTTGCAAAAAGCTGGCTGGCCTTGATGGGCTTGGCCAACTGGGCAGCCGGACCGTGGCCAGGCTCGTCCCCCAGTTCCTGGCGCCAGCCGAGCGAGGTCAGCAAGACAATGGGCAACTCTTTAGTAAGTGGGTGGCGCCGGATTTCGCGAGCCAACGCCAGTCCATCGATGCCGGGCATGCGCATGTCGAGCAGCGCGACGTCGAACGTCTGGCCGTGGCGAACCCTGTCAAGTGCCTCCAGTGCAGAAGCCAACGTAACCGGCAACATACCCCAGCGCATCGTCAGCCGCGTCAGAATGCGCCGGCTGGTGGCGTTGTTGTCAACAATCAGCACCCGTTTTCCTGCCAGCGCAGGTACGTCGCGTTGCAGATAGGGGGACGCTTGGCTATCCGCTGCCACGGCGACCTGCACAGTAAAGCAAAACTCGGACCCTTGCCCAGGTTCGCTGCGCACGCTCATCGTTCCGCCCATCAATTCCGCCAGTCGTCTGCTGATGGCAAGGCCAAGGCCGGTCCCGCCATATTTGCGTGTGGTGGACGCGTCCAACTGTGTGAAAGACTGAAACAAGTGAGGCAGGAGTTCATCCGCGATGCCGATGCCGGAGTCCTGCACCGTAAATCGAAGGCCTTGCGTCGTGCCGTCGAGTGTCGCGCTCTCCACGGTGACGAAAACCTCGCCATGGTGCGTGAACTTGACGGCGTTCGACAGCAGGTTGGCCAATATCTGGCGAATGCGTGCCTCGTCACCCACCAGCGCTTCTGGCGTGCCGTCTTCGATCAGGTACGCCAGATGCAGATTCTTGTCCAGAGCACTCGGCGCAACCAGATCAAGTGACTCCTCCAGACACCGACGCAGGTCAAATGCGCGTTGCTCGATCTCCAATCTGCCAACCTCGGCCTTGGAGTAGTCAAGGATGTCATTGATGATTTGAAGCAGTGTTTCGCCGCTCGAACGAATTGTGCTTGCGAAATCCTGCTGGTCCGCCAGCAGCGGCGTACCGAGCAGCAGGGTGGTCATTCCGATGATCGCATTGAGTGGTGTGCGCAGTTCGTGGCTCATGTTGGCCAGGAACAACCCCTTGGCGCGAGTGGAGGCCTCCGCTTCTCCCTTGGCGATCTCCAAGGCCCGAGCCTGCAAGCGGCTCGCTGTCACATCCACGACGGTTCCGAGGAAGCCCATGACCGACCCATCCGCAACACGGTTTCGGGTCGCACGGCCGATCACCCAGGTTTCCGCTCCATCGGGCCGAACGAAGCGATAACTAAGGTCAAACGGGATTCCACCATCGACCGCGGTTGTCCATGCGTTTTGCACCTGGGCGCGATCCATTGGATGCACGGCGCGCTGCCAACCGTCACCGACTGCCTGCTCGCGCGACATGCCCGCCATGGAACACCATTGCTCATTGACATAGACGCATTGACCTTGTTCGTCGGTCTGGAAGATACCCACTGGCGCGCTGGCGGCCAGCTCGCGAAAACGCACTTCACTTCGCTGCAACGCCCTGAAAACCTGCTGCGACGCACTGACGTCACGCAAGATCGCGGCGAAGTACGTCTGCCCATCGAGTTCCACATGTGAAATGGAAGCCTCCGCGTCGAATTGCGTGCCGTCCGCGCGCCGGCCACGGACATCACGGCGTTCGCCCATGCGGCGCGAGGCGTGCTCCGAGCGTGCAAACGCGCGCAGCTGCCCGTCATGACTGGCGCGTGCCGATTCGGGCAGCAACAACGCGAGTAGCTGCCCCTGAACTTGGCTGGCCTGGTACCCAAAGATGCGCTCCGCCCCGTCGTTGAACAACACGATTTGGTGGTAGGCGTTCACCAGAATGAATGCGTCATCCGAAATCGCAAGGAGACGTTCCAACAACCTGCCGACGTTTTCCTGATCCAGCCGATTCAACAGAAAGTCGTTCATCAGGTAGGTGTCAGTTGTCCTGAACGGGCCAGTTCCAAGTGGTCACGAAGGCTTGATTTTCGCCACTCCCCCGTAGCTTCCAACCCAGATCGTGCCGTCGCGCGTGGTGGTCATCGAGAACACGGCATTGTTGAACAAGCCGTCCTGCGTCGTGAGCACTTCGAACTTTCCATCCTTCATTTTCGCAAGGCCATTGTTGGTGCCGACCCACAACAGGCCTTTAGGATCAAGGTGCAGCATGAATACATGATTTCCCGGCAAGCCTTCCGATACCGTGTATTGGCGCCAGGTCTTGCCATCAAAGCGCGACAGGCCACCTCCCCAGGTGCCTGCCCACACGATGCCCTGGCTATCGACAACCAGCGAGATGATGTAGTTCGGGTTGTACGCCACGTCCACCTTCTCGAGGCCCATTTCCTGTTTTTGTTTGGCATGGTGCTGGGACACCTTGGCCGGGTCCGAGTTGTACTGTATGTGGTCCTTGACGCGCGCGAAGTCCGCACCCAGCCCTTTCGCATGGTTCCAGTTCTGCCACTTGCCTTCCTTGAAATGCGCCAGACCGCCTTCGGTACCCAGCCAGATCTCACCATTGGTCCCTTCGGCCAGACCGTAGACCCAGTCATTGGGAAGCCCGCCCTTGGTGCTTTCAACCGTGTGGAGTTCCCATTTGGATCGGTCTTTCAGGTTGCCGCCGCGGACCCGATTGACCCCTGACCAGGTGGCAATCCAGACATCGCCGTTCTTCGCCTTCAACACATCGTAGACAAATGCGTCGCCCAAGCCTTCCGGGATGTTGTAGGTTTCCCATTGCTGAGTTGCAGGGTCGAGCAGTGACATGCCGCCACCGTAGGTGCCAACCACAATCCGTTGATCGAGCTTTCCGACGTAAAAAACGCCATTCGACAACAGTCCCGACTTGGTATCAAACAGCTTGTATTCGTCGCTGCGCGTGTCGTAGCGTACCGCCCCACCCGACGTGCCGACCCACACCGTATCGCCGTCGACGAACAGACGTTTGACGTTCTTGTTGCCAACCCGAAAATGCGTGAACTTCTGCGCTGGGTCCGGCGCGATCTTGCCTTCGGTTTGCGACGGCGCCGCAGCGGGCGCGACGGAATGGCCAGCTGGCAAGGTGTCCGCCATGCCGCCTGCTTGCGCCAGAGTTTGAGCGCCCACCTGACCCGTTGGAGTGCTCGCAGGGATGCCACCGCTTGGGGTGTTGCGCCCGAGCTGGTACGCGCCGGCCAAAGCGGCACCCAGCGCGATCAGGACAACACCAGTGAATTTGAGGCTGAGTGCCATGTGCTTGCCTTTCATGCATGCGCCAGTCTGTTATCGGGCAATTCGTGCCACACCCTTGCGCGTGCCGGCCCATACATCGCCGTTGGGTGCCACGGCAAGGGCGTATACATTGCGATCCAGCAGTCCGTCCTTGACGGTGATGGACTTCCAAGTCTTGCCGTCGTAACGCGAGACGCCGTTGTTGGTACCGAACCACAGAACACCTTCGCGGTCCTGCGCCATGCTGTAGACAATGTTACCTGCCAGCCCCTGCCCAGCAGAAAAATTGCTCCATGCCTTTCCGTCGTACCGGGAAACGCCACCGCCCCAGGTGCCAGCCCAGATCGATCCATCGGCCGCGCAGAGAATCGAGAAGACGTAGTTCGGGTTGTAGGTGGCTGCGCCCTCGTTTCCGACCGACAAATCGTGGCGCGACCGGGTGCCCAGACCGGTGTTGGTGCTGAAAGGCAAGTTATCGGAATTGGGTGCCCCTACGCCGTCCTTGTGCGTCCAGGATTGCCACTTCTTTCCATCGAACATTGTCACGCCGCCTTCGGTCCCGAACCAGACACGGTCCGTTGCGTCGACGGTGATGCCGTAGACCCACTCATTGACCAGTTCCTTGACGTAGGTGGAGAATTTTCCGGTCTTCGCATCGATCTTGTTCACACCTGCCCAGGTGCCAATCCAGAAGTCGCCATTGCGCTGCTGGCCGAATGAGTAGACCCAGTAATCCGCCAGCCCGTGCATAGGGAAGTAGGTTTTCCATTTTCCGTCCTTGTAACGCGACACGCCGCCTGCGTTGGTGCCGAACCACTTGTACCCTTCACGGTCCAGGCCGACTGCAAACACATACTCGTTGGCCAACCCTTCCTTGCGCGTGAAGGTGTTGCGCAGTTTCCCGCTTGCCAGATCCACCTCATGCACGCCTGCCGAGGTTCCAACCCACAACGAACCACGTGCTGACTCCACCGTCAAGGCGCGAACGTAGACACTGGAGCCCACTTCGAACACGTCGCGCACACGTACAGCAGCTTGGCCCCAGGACACTGGTGCCAACGCCAGCAAGGCGAGAGCGATCAGGAGTTTCAGCCTCCGATGGCGTGTCATCGAAGGGTCCGCAGGTGAGCCACTACGTCAAGTACTTCACGGTCACGAAGCAGTCCCTGGTAGGCGGGCATTGCGCCCTTGCCATTGCGAATGGCGGCCAGAAGTACGAGGTCCGGTTTCAGCAGACTGTTGTTGCGGGAAAAATCCGGGGCTGAGGGCATCACAGGGCGACCATCACCACCATGGCAGACCAAGCAGTGCAGCTTGTACAGTTCGGCCCCGTGGATGACATCGGCTGCCCGCAAGACGGGCGATGCAAGCAGACCCAGCACCAGCAGCGGGACACAGGGTTTCATGGCTTGGCCTTCGGGACCGCGCCCGTGCGCTGCTGGCGCATTTCGGCGATACGCGTTTGCCATTGGGTGGCCTGGGCGGCGTCCGCGACAAGGCCATAACCGCCTTCCCGATAGGCTTTTGCCAGTGCCTCCGCCGCTGGCAAATGACCGCGCTCGGCGGCGCGGCGTAACGCGGTCAACGCGCGGTCGTTGTCACGCGGCTCCCGCCCCAAACCCATCGAACCCTTCAGGTGCGCATCAGCAAGCACTTGAATCGACGGTGCATGCCCCAGTTCCGCCGCTTTTGAGAAATGCGCCAACGCCTGATTCTCATCTTTGGCAATCCCTCGCCCGGTGAGATAAAGGTTACCGAGCCCGGCCAGCGCCTCGGCATTGCCTTGGGCGGCGGCGGCTTCGTACAACCGCGCGGCTTCGTCAGGGAAATCGGCATGGTCGAGGATGTAGGCCAGCAATGTTTGCGACGCGGCATGGCCGGTCTTTGCCGGTGCGCGCAAAATACCCATTGCCGTGGAAAAATCACCGCGTTGGTACGCCAGTTGTCCCAGCAGGAATTGGTCGTCGGGGCCGGCCCACGCATTGCCCAGGCAGAACGTACACACCACGAACCACCGGGACAGTGTCAACCAACCGACAGATCTTCTTGCCTCGACAGCACATCTCATGTGGCTGCAAGCGAGCGATTTCCGTGCCAGCCCTTCAGGCGCTCAGGATCTCGTCCTGGAACTCTTCCAGTTTGCGGTACAAACTGGACAGGCCGATACCCAGCCGCTGCGCGGCGATCCGTCGGTCGCCGCCAGCATCGTCCACGGCGCGCTGTATCAAGGACACCTCGAAGCGTCGCACCCGTTCGCGCAGGCTGCAATGGTTGCCGCCTGGGGACTGTGTTGGCTGTGCACCAGGCGCGACGTGCGAAACCTCAGGTGGCAAGTCCGCCGGATGAATGCAGCCGCCGTCCGCCAGGATCGCTGCCCGGTGCAACACATTTTCAAGCTGACGCACATTGCCCGGCCAATGAAACGCCAGCAGCATGTCCTCCGCCTCCGGGTCGATCATCAATACCTGATCGGTCCCCGAAGGAACACCGCGCTGGGTTATCACGTGCCTCAGCAGACCCGGAATATCGGCGCGCCGATCCCGCAACGGTGGCATGACAAGCTGAAACACCGACAGCCTAAAGAACAGGTCCTCACGAAAACGCCCCTGTGTCACCATGACCGGAAGATCGCGATTGGTCGCGGCGATGATGCGCACATCCAGCTTGCGGCTTTGTTCGGAGCCGAGCGGACGAACTTCCTTGGCCTCGATCACGTGCAGGAGTTTGATCTGCATGGCAAGCGGCAACTCGCCGATTTCGTCCAGAAAAATAGTGCCGTGGTCCGCCTGCAGGAAGAGACCCTTGCGCTGGCGGTCGGCACCGGTGAAAGCACCTTTGGTGTGCCCAAACAACTCGCTCTCGATCAAGGTCTCTGGTATGGCCGCGCAGTTGACCGCCACGAAAGGCCTGTCGCGGCGCGACGACAATTCATGAATGCGGCGCGCGGTGACGCCTTTGCCTGTGCCACTTTCGCCTGTGATGAGTACGGTGCTATCGGTCGGCGCAACGCGGCCGATCAGCCTTTCGGTCGCCTGCATTGCCGGTGAACTGAACTGGAAGGCGGCGCGGGTACCGCCCAACACCAGACTGCGCAGCGTGCGATTTTCTTCACGCAGCCCGCGCAACGCGTCAATCTGTTCAAGGCGGTGAACGATCTCCTCGTTGCGCACCGGCTTGGTAATGTAGTCCCAGGCCCCGGCTTTGATCGCGTCGATGGCCGAGTCCACCGAGGCGAATGCGGTCAACATGATGAAGGTGACACCATGCCCACGTGCACGTGCCTCCTTCAGCAACTCTATACCGTCCATGATCGGCATGAAGACATCGCTCAGGACCACATCGAATGCAGTCGCACCGAGCATGCGAAGCGCCTCGGCCGCGGAACCTGCCGTCTCCACTGGATACCCGGCCTTGCTGACTGCCGAGGCGAGCACCTGGCGGACAGCCGGTTCGTCATCGACGATCAGCACGTTAAGTTCCGGCATCAACGAGATCCTTGTTCAGGCACCGCCGGTATCGACGGGCCACGCCAGCTTAACGCAGAGCATAGGGCCAGCACCTTGATCAAAATCAAGTCGGACTGACAAGGGTTCCACAAAAGCGCGGCTTTGTGTCAACACCCGCTGGTTCTGGGGCTGGGCCAAGTCTAGGTGAACCGGGAATTCCAGCAATACATTGACCCAGCCTACGCCGTCACGCGTCGTGACGCACGCGTACGTCTGCCCGTCGCGGGCCACCGGCATCGCGTCGCAACCGAGCGAAAGTATCTGTGTGATGACCTGTTGCATGGTGGCACCCGGCGCGCGCACCGCTGGCACGTCGGGTGCCAGATCGGCCCGAAAGTCGATATGCCGGTAGCGTTTGTCATAACCCATCAGCTGTACCGCCCTGCGCACCATGGCGTTTACGTCGACCCAGTCGAATTCGGTCGGCTGCGGAGCCGCGAGATCCGCCAGGGTACGCGCCGCCAGGCCCGCTCGTTGCGTCAGAGACAGTATCTGCTTCGCCGTCTCGTTGACGTTTTCCGCAGATGGCACCGTGTCGGTAGAGCCGAGTTCCTGCGCCAGGCCGGCGATCACCGCCAATGGGTTGTTGATCTCGTGCGCAACACCGGCAGCCAATGCGCCGAGCGCCACCATTTTGCTCTGGTGTGCGCGTTGTGCTTCAACCAGTTCGATCTGTTTCTCACGTTGATCGAGATCAGAATCCATCTGATTGACAGCCAGCATCAACTGCCCGAGCTCATCCTCGCGCACCACCGGCAAATGCACGCCCCGTCTGCCGCTGACGATGGCGCGTGCATGCAATTCGAGCATGCGGATGTCTCCGGTGAGCCGGGCGAAGAACCAGGCGACCAACGCCCCGAATATGGCGATACCGGCAAGTGACAGCAGCAACGATTTGACTGTCACGGCGTCGAAGTGATGCTGGTAGGCGACCGTCAGTTCCTCACGGCGTTCAACCAGGTTCCGGTGCCTGATTTCGAGGTCGTCGGATGCACGATGCAAGGCCTCGCGCAGGTCGATCCAGTTGGCACGCTCGGGCGCTGATCGAAGCACCTCATAACTGCGCGTGATCGTGCGTTCGGTCAAGGCATACCGCGCGTCGAACTCGCCGAGAGCCATGAACAACTTGGCGCAGGATTCCATGTACAGGCTGATCTCGGCCAGCGACCCGGGCTCAGGGTTGCCAGCGTTGCTGGCCTGGCTCACATCGATCACCGCGCCGTTGACGGCCGCTTCAGTCAGCGCAAGCGCCTTTTCGTGGCGCGCAAACTGCTGCAGGGTTTCGATGATCTTGTAGACCTCGTTACGTTCAGCTGACAAATAGACACCCGCAACCACCACGTACACCAGCAATGCCATCGTCGCGACGAACCCCTTGGTACGCAGTGACTTGCGGACAGGCAACGGCGAACCCGCGCCCGCCGACAACGGCGAACTCAGCGGCTTGGTCACCGACAACATGGCACAACGATTGCGTGCCCATGGGCAAACCCGTGGAGTTTGCCCATGCCGATTGCCAGATTTCTGCTCGCTCTTGCCCTGTGCACCTGGATGTCCTCCGTATTTCCCGATTCCTTGCAGAATGGCGTCGCCGCAATCAATCGAAAGGATTATCCCTCCGCAGTTCGCCTGATGGAACCCTTGGCACGGTCCGGCAACCCGCAGGCTCAACTGCACCTGGGCTTGCTGTATTACCACGGACACGGCGTGCGCGAGAACGACACCTTGGCCAGGCAATGGTTTGATCGAGCCGCCCGTCAAGGTCTGGCCGATGCGCAGTTTCAATTAGGCAATATGTATGCCTACGGACTTGCCAAATCGCTCGGCGACGTGGACACGAGCCGACTGGCGGCGCAATGGTATTTTGAAGCAGCGCGCCAGGGCCATGCTCAGGCCCAGTACAGCCTGGGAATCTTGTTTCTCACCGGCTCCGGCGTGCAACAAAGTGAATCCGAAGGTATCCGGTGGATTGGCCTTGCTGCGAGCCAGGGGCATCCGGATGCCACAGCTTACGTCAAAGGCAAGGTTCCCTGACAGTTCAGAGCGGCTTCTTGAAGGTAACGGCCCCGCGCACCTTGCCAATCGTGATCCCAACCGCCTTGTCGTGCGGATAGTCGTGCGCCAGCTGGTCGCGTATGGCCGGGGAAATCGTCTCGGCCGGACCATGACAATGCATGCATGCCGCCTGCATCGGCAAAACTTTCATATAGCGCATGAACCTGCCGCTGGGTTCGCTCGTTACTTCGAGGTGCTCCATGTTCTCGGCCTTTTCGCCCTTGCTGACACGCTCGTCAAATCCCATGAGTACCTTTTGCTCCCATACGTCGCCCCAACCAAGAGACGGGTTGCGGGGCGTCAGACTCACGCGTGTGACACGCGCTCCGAACTTGCGTGAAATGGCCGAAGCAATTTCCGGCACCGTGTATTTGCACACGATCATGGCACGCAAGGGCCCGCTGGCCTCGATCGCCTTGAGCAGTTCACCGCGTACCGCCATCACGAGTTCATTGGCAGCAGTTCGCGCTTCGTCCACCGCGGCGCGTGGTGCTTCATCGGTGGCGGCGCCCGCCGTGCCCGCTGCGGCACCAACCGCCACAACGAGAAGCAGGCGGCGCCACGGCAGGCGACGGGGGCGCGCCGGGTTGGATGAATTTGACATGGATCCATTTTGGCGGTACGGCAGGAGTTGGTCAATATCGGGCTGACTTGTCGGACTGACTTAACCATCAGGGCTGAACCGCGTCAATCACGACCTGTATGTTGCGGGTGCCAGGGGCCAAGGGCACGCTTTGACCAACCAAGTCTCCTGGCTGAGGTGTTGCATTTCCACTCTTGGAGATGCGCGCGGAAACGACCACCAGGGAATATCCCGACAACTTGAGATTGGGAGCCATCGCCATCATGTCGTCGAGTGCAAATGCTGCCGGCCATGGGCCGACCTGCATTTTCTGGATCGCCAGCGGCATACGAGGCCCCTGGGCTGCACGGGCAAAGACGAACAGGGTGTCACCCGGGGCTATTCGTGCAGCGAGCTCCGGGTTGACCGCCACCTGGCCTGTCACCGAGGTGCCTGCAGGTGTGGGCGACGCTACAGGCGTGGACAGCGCCGCGGACGCGGCCGCTCCCTCAAGCTGACGCGCCTGTGCGATGCTGCCACGCATGGACCGTGCAATATCGCTTTCCGGCGGTACCGCATCGACCACCCGGTCCCAGTAACCGCGCGCAGCGGTGTAGTCGCGCATTTCGAATGCGACACTGCCTGCCAGGGCCAGTGCCTTGACATGGCGTGGGTCGATGTCCAGAGCGCGCTGGACAAGGCGTGCAGGTTCGCCAGCGAGTCGTTTGCCCTGCACCATTCCGAGGACGTCAGCAAGGTCCACCAAGAGACTCACGTTGTCCGGTGCCAGTGCGCTGGCGCGCCTGAGCGCCGTCACCGCGTCCCCATAACGCCCCAAAGCCGTGTACGACCGGCCCAGCATCATCCAGCCTTCGGCATAGTTCGGGTCGGACTTCATGCGCCCGACCAACGAAGCCACCATATCTTGAATCTGCTGGGCATTGACTCCGTGGCGGGTGTCAAGCGCGGCGCCACTGGTGCTCGCCGCGACGACGCGCAGGGACTGCGGGTCTCCCAGCGCCATGTACGTGAGCACACTGGCGGCTGGTATCAATAGCGCGAGCAACATAGCACTGCGGGTCGCGGGTCGCGGCAACGGGTCAACGCTTGTAACGACCGGTGGGCTGTCGTCTTGCAAGCGGCGCTGGATATCGGTGCGCGCCTGCGAAAGCTGGTCCGGGGCCAGCAGGTTGGCACGCAGGTCACCTTCGGCTTCCCGCAACTGGTCCCGGTAGACCGCCAGGTTGACGTCGCCGACACTCATGGACCGGCCTATGGCGGTCGGGCGCAGCAACGGTGGCAGCACCATCAGCAAGGCACCGCCCAACAGCAATGCCACGACGACCCAATACACGCTCATGGCGTGTCCTGCTCCTGCATACGGGAATCGTTTCCTGAAAACGGGAAGGCGTTGCTCCGGGAAATCACATCGACGCATTCCCAAGCTCCTGGTGGACCACTGCAGGTGTCAGTTCGTTGGTGGGCTGGCATGCCTTCATTAAGCAATTTCACGGCCACCGTGTAAATCTGTCATGCTTGCTTTCAAGGTTTCGGCCGCTTTCGAAGTGCGCCCAACTTCGACTCCCATTCCCAGACCGCAGCCCGGGCGCGGCGCAGACGCTCTTGATCTTCTCCGCGCGCCAGGTGCAGGTAACTGCGCATGGCCCCCAGAGACAGTTCCAGATCACCGCCAGCTTCGTGCGCGAGCGCCATTCCGTAGTAGGCGTTGGCCTGATTGGTATTGAGTTCGGTCGCACGTTCGAAATAGCGAAGTGCGATTTTGTAGTGCCGCATGCCGAGCAAGGCATAACCCATGTTGACGTGTGCCTCCGGCATGAGTGGTGCAATTTCCAGCACCTGTTGCCATGCCAGAGCCGCCGATTCGTGGTGTCCTTTCTGCAGCATCTCGACTGCCACCGCGAAGCGGCGGCGCAAGTCTGCATCTTTTCCGGGATCGTCCAATGGCCACTGGGGTTTCATCGCATTGAGTACCTGACCCGTGGTACCCACCAACTCGACCGGATGAGTCGGTCCTGCCGCTCCGATCCAGGCACCGCCTGCCAGCACCGCCAACAGAGTACCAAGGATGCCGACGATGCGTCGGTCCGTGGCTCTCATACCGCACCTTTGTGCGGTGCCGTCGAAATGAAGGGCACACCGAAAAACGTCAGAAACGCCAGCACGAACACACCCGCCAGCCATGCGCCAAACAGGGCTGGCGACGGCCGTACGGTGGCACGCGCGTGCAAGGCGGACGCCAAGGCGACCCAGGTCAGAAAGGCCCAGGTTTCGAGAGGATCCCAAGCCCAGTACCTGCCCCAGGCGTCTTGCGCCCAGACCGCCCCGATCATCAGCATGAGGGTCTCAAACACAAAGGAGTACGCCGCGAAGCGATGGGCCAGCGCATCGAACCGGCGGTCCGACGGCAGGCCGGAAAAATGGCGCGCCCCGAATGGCGTCCGGCGCAAGCCCGGGATCGCTGCCAGTGCCACCGCCACCAGCAGCAACCCCAGAAACAGCTTGCCAGTGACCGTGTGCAGGTACAGCAGGGGCGTGGCATACGTGGCCGGCAGATGCCCCGGCTGCGCGTCCGCCAGGAGCAACCAGGCGCCCAGAGTCAAAAGAACCGGCGCGGCGATCAGCAAGGTGGAGCGCACCTCGCGCACTGCCATCCACGAAACCGAAAACACCAGCGTCAGACTCCACAGATTGCTGCTGAGGATCTCGTGCATGGTCGTGAACGGTCCGTGCCCCAGTGTCTGCCACCGGATCACGAGTGACGTGGTGTGTAACAGCAGCCCGGAACCAAGCGCCATTGCGCAAAGCGCCTGTGCGCGCCGCAGTTCGACACCCTGGGGTCTCGCCAGGACATGCAAGCCCAGCACGCTCGCCAGGGCATAGGCGAACAGTGCCGCCCACAAGCTCATCGAATCAGCCATCCGCCGCTCCTCGTATTGCCTCGCCGCCCACTTGCAGTGGGGCCGCGGATTGCGGCGTGAAGAAGAAGCGCCGCGTGTAATGCCATGCCAGCGCACCTACCCCGAGCAGGGACGCGGCGAGTAACCATGGGAGTGTCCAGTCGTAGGACACGCGATAACCCATCCAGGTACCCAAGTGATCGTAGACCAGGGTACCGCCGGCGACATCGATCCGCTGGCCGGGCACCATTTCAACGCGCTGCGTATCCAGACGCACGATGAGCCGGTGCTCGGTCGGCATGCGGAAACTGGCGTGGGCAGCGGGATCGATCAGTATCTCGTCCATTTGCAACATGACCCACAGCTTGCGTCCGTCGGGTAGTGCCCATTCACGCGACTGTCGCAACTCGTGTGCCGGATAACTCGGCAGGTGGACCACGCCGGTGACCTGGTCGCCGTGTTCTGGCGACCAGGTCAGGTGCGGTGCAAACCCCTTGTTGGGACTGGTGTAGAAGCGGTATCCGTCAAGCACCAACGGGCGATGGTCACCGATGATCGCCGACTGGCTTGTGCCATCGGGATTGCGCCAGGTCACCAGATTGCGCGTCTCGCCGCGCTTGCGCCCGGGTGCGTACGCAATCTCAAAGCCGTCATGCCGAAATACCAGTTGTGCCAGCTGGTTGCGATGCCACCGTCCGACGCTGGATTCGATCAGATTGCCATCAAATCCGACGCCTTGCGCCAGTTCGAAACGCCCGTCAAGCGCGGTCAGCCGCCCCAGCGCCGCAAGCAACACGACACACAACAGGGCCATGTGAAACACGAGCAAGGCAAGTTGACGCCGCATGGCGGGATGCACCACCATGGCGCCCAGCAAGTTCAGCCCCAGCAACGACAGGGATACTGCCAGCGCCAGGCCGGACGGCAGGTTCTCGACCTGCGTGGACAATGCTGCGCCTGCGAGCAGGGCCAGACCCACCAGGGTCGCACGCAGCGACCCGAAGTGAGCAACAGTGGCAGCGAGTGGATGTGGCGGGTTCATGGTGGATTGCTGCAAACGTCCTTCATCCAGTCCCTGCCATTCTTGGTATTGTTCCCGTTGCCGCCGAACGTGGCGGCCGAATTGTTGGAGCCGCAGTTGGTATCGACCCAAGTTCCGCTGTTTGCAAATGTGCGCACCTTGAGCTTCGCATTCAGGTAGTAGGGCTCCTGGTTGAATGCCTGTGGGCCTGCATTCATGCGCCACTCTTCGTTTCCGGCACGCCCAGCCTCTTGTCCGACATCGTTCAGATTCACCAACAGCGCCTTGTTCTTCCAGCCGTGCGGTACCGCCACGTGGCACCAATTGCATCGGATGCTCTCGATCTTGTCGGTGTGAAACGCATGCAAGTTGCCTTTGTCGTTGTTGGAGAAACCGGTTGTCCCGCTGCCATTGCGATTGGCGTAAGTGTTCGGGTTATGGCACTTGAAGCACAAGCCGTTGGCGTTGGGTCCGTTGTCACCTCGGTTATTGGCGCCAACACCGGTGTTCCACAACCCCTTGAGAAGGAAGTTGTTGTTGGAGCCATGCGGCCCCCACGGCGCGCCGTCCACCCCACCAGTGGGCACCACGCTGTTGTCGGCCGTGTTCGATCCGTGGCAGTCGCTGCAATACATGGTTTGGGTTCCGATGGCGTTGCCCCACGGCGACCGGAAGGCGCTGGGGCTGGGAGCAGACCGGCCCGTGGCGTCCATCACCGGGTGCCAGGAGCGATGGTTGTTGGTCCCGTAGCCCGGGCCCGCGCCAGTGTTCGGCCCGGTGCCATCACCACGATGGCTGATGGGCGCCTGAAACTCCTTCGCCTGGTTGGTGTAAATCGTGAGGTCGTTGCTTCCAACCGCAGTGCCACCGCTGCGGCCGAGCGCCGGCCGATTCCCCTGCGGGTACAGGTTGTTGTCGGCATATCCGTTGTCCGAGTGGCATTTGAGGCAGATCTGGTACTCGCGCGTGACATACGCCGCAGCGACCGAGGTGTCTGCGCTCGCGCCCGGGTCGCCCCGCTTGACGGTGTACCCGCTCGGCAGGTTTTGGAACGATGTGGACCCGTAGTTCGGCTCTACCCCCCAGGTTCCCCGCAGGACCCCTGATGCGATATTGGTGTGGGTATAACCGGTGTTTTCATCGTGGCGGTGGGTACCACCGGCGTCGGGTGCGCCGCCGATACCGCCCGCGCCACCGATGAAAGATTTGAACTTCACAACGCGGTGCGGGTTATGGCAATCCGTGCATTCGGCATGCCTTCGCGCCAGCAGCGCCCTGGACTCGATGAAGTCTGCACCACAACGATTCGCCAGCCCTGTGCAGTTGACAAGCCCGTCGTTGAAGCTGCCGCCAATATCGTGCACCTCTTCCGTCGTGCCACCCTGATCGGATGTCGTGATGGGCATGCGCACGAGCAGGTCAAAATCGCTTTCGATGTTGGGCACCCGCAAGGTCGACGTCAGCACCGATTTCGCGCTGGTCGTGTGGCACTGGAAGCAAGTTTTTTCAAGCGCTGGGTTGCCCCCCTGTTTGGCGGCCAACGGGTTGCCCGACGGCAGCGGCGCGTCGGTGCCCTCCCGTGTCAGGCGACGTGCGCCCTGCACCGTATGGGTATCGTGGCAGTTCAGGCAGGAGGCCTTCCATACCGGCACTCCAGCGGGAAATTCGCGCAAGCTGGCCGCCGCGTCACGGTAGGTTTGGTCGGCGACGTCGGGTCGGGCATGGGCAGAGAACGCCCAGCCGCCGAACCCCTGGTTCTTGTCGTGGCAGGACAGACAGATGATGTCGGAAGCCTGGTTGTGGGCGTTGCTTGGGGCGCTTTCCTGGAAACGTTGCGCGCGCAGGAACTTCTGGTTGCCTTTGTTGGCATCGAGTTCGCGCAGGTGTGGATCGTGGCAGGTCGCGCATTGCACTTGTCCCGCGCCATTGTTGCCGGTAGGCTCCAGTGGCAACAGCGGCTTGAAGCCCGGCGATCTCACGCCAATGACAGTGCCCAACCCGGGTGGCCAGCGTTGTGCGCCGTCCACAGGGCGTAGTTCACCATCGCGCGTTGCCAGCGCGCTGTTGTACGTCAATGAGATTGGATGGTCGTTTCGCAAGTCGGTCCCG
The DNA here is from genome assembly GCA_043776215.1 of Rhodoferax sp. GTDB lineage: Bacteria > Pseudomonadota > Gammaproteobacteria > Burkholderiales > Burkholderiaceae_C > CAISIP01. The sequence goes on from JAYVRP010000941.1 coordinate 25,442, forward strand.
ATGAAGCGCGTGAATCCGCTCGACGTGCCCTCACCTGCCGGCATCGTTCCCCCGGCTCCGGTACCGGTCATCGGAATGACCGCATTGTTGTTGCCGTTGAGAACATTGACGTTTCCAATTGCCAGCGTGCCATCATGGCAAGACAAGCACAGTTTCGAGCTGCCACCGGGCTGTGCGCTCAAACCGTCAACGATGGCCTGTGCGTCCAACGATGACGAGGTGTAGGGGGTATAAGTGGCGCCAGCCGGGACCCGGCGGTTCCACAAGGGTGCGCGCAACGGCCCTCCTCCCTGGTCCTGACCCGTCGCGCCGTGGGGGGTATGGCAAAAGACACATACTTCGGTCGTCCCGCCATCGGCAGCGCGCGTGGCGCCAGGCCCATTCACAGAGAGGTTGTGTCGTGTACCCTGGACATCCGAGATGCGTTGCGCACTGGCCGATGCGATCAGGCCGACAATGCACCAGGCCGCCAACTTCAACACAACGCTCCATGGACGCTGCATCAGTTGCTTCCCAGAAACTGGAAAAGCACCACCCGGCCATTGAACATGTCTGCCACAAATATGCGGTTCCTGGCGTCGATCCAGATGCCGGACGGAAGGTAGAAGCGTCCGGTGGAAGTTCCTGTACCGCCAATGGGGAGCAGGAATTCCCCGTTGGCGGAAAAGACCAACAGGGTGTCGAAATAGGACTCAACCACGTAAACGTTGCCCTCGTTGTCCACGGCAACCCCCTTCGGCCGTACCAGGTTTCCAAGGTACAGGCCGCGGGAGCCAAAACGCCGCGTCTGGACAACGCCTTCCCGGTCAAACACTTGCACCCGGCTGTTGAGCGTGTCGGTCACATAGAGTTCACCACGCGAAAAAACCAGATGGGTCGGAAAGTTGAATTCGCCGTTGCCATCGCCGCGCCGCCCGATCAGCCGTACCAGCGAGCCGCTGCTGTCGAACACTTTCACGTCGTGGGCATAGGTGTCTGCCACAAACAACAGACCGGTCTGGGCGTCCCGCGCCAGGCCGGTGGGCCGTTTCAGGACGCCGCGACCGATCACGGATTGCGGTTCTCCCTGTTGGTCCAGGCGCACGACAACGCCAAGTTCCGCATCTGCGACAAACAGGTCCCCGGCCGGGCTGGTTGCCAAACCGGAGGGCGCAACGAAATTGAGCCTGCCTTGGGCCCGTTCCCACACGTGCAACTCGCCCCCTTTCTCGTCGAACACAAACACCGCCTGGCGGCTCGCGTCGCTGACAAAGAGGCGTCCTCGCTCGTCGCCGGTGATGGCGGCGGGACGTTGCAGCACCACTGGAGCCACCGGTCTGTCGTCTAGGCCTATCAACCAGCGGCCAAAGGTCTTGAGCGCACCGGTGTCAGACTGTGGGCGCAGGAAATTCTGTTCGCCTGTCAAAGTTCCGGCGTACAGGAAACGCGGGACCTCGGGCGCTTGCGGCCACAACAGGCGTCGTCCTTCAGGCGCATCGTCCATGCCGTAATGCATGTCGCCACGCACCGGCTCCACGCCAGCGCACGCGCCCACAAGAAGCACGGACAGCAGCACCACGGGCAGTTGCAGGTGGCGGATCATTGCCGCTCCGGCATACGAACCAGGAAAATCTGCACCTGGCCCTTGACCTGGTCCGAAACCGCCAGAAACTGTTCATCGGTAGCGATGCCACCGATCACTTGCACCCCCACAAGCGCTTCGTCCAATACCAGCGGTGGCCGCGACAGGCTCAACGCCGTGATGGTGCGATCCTGCGCCTGCACCACGTATACACGTCCGAATCGATCTGCCGCGATTGCCAACGGCTGCTTCAATACACCTTCCCCGAGTCGACCAAGTGCCCGGCCGTCCCGGCGCAGAACATGGACCAGGGCCGCACGGCGGTCCAGCACATAAACCGTGTTGCCGGCAGTGGTCAGCCCATCAACACCTGGCGCACCGCCGCCGTCCACCGCCTGCGGTTCGACCGGCGTGGCCAGTACACCAACCGGTCGATACTCCACCCATCGGCGCAACTGGCTATCGGCCAACAGCAAGGTCGCGCCGGAATCGGCGAGGGCCATTGCTGTTGGCGCCAAAACCTGCGTGCCGCTACGGTAGGTTTGCAGGAGTTGGCCACTGCGGGCGTACCGCAGGACTTGGCCAGAGGCTCCGTCGAGCACCCACGCAGAGAGATCGGGTCCCAGCGCAACCAAGGTACCAGACGTTGCCGGTGGCCCGGGCACAGCTTGCAAGGTATTGCGATAGAGGTCAACGCGCCAAATCCGTGCGCTTGCAGCATCAACGATCAGCAAATCACTGCCGCGCAAGGCCACTGCAGTTGGCGCGACCAATTTGACAAAGGCGCCGATCCCGAGCCCGGGTCGCGCCCCCGCTGCGGTGTCCAGGGGCACAAGAAAACCGCCCCCAAAGCTGCGCCAAAGTCGCACAGGTGGCTCACGGCTAGCCGATTCCGGCCCCGGCTGCGCGGCAGGTGGGGCCACGCTACAGCCACTCAACATGATCACCAACAGCGCCACCAGCAAAACCAGTGCGTTGCGCAAGGTGTGGGATTGCCGGTCCATGGACAGCAGCTTCATCGCATCACCATCTTCCCGGCCCGGAGGTTTGTGGCCCACCCACGATCCCGCTCGGGCGACCCGGCACACCGGAATGGCACAGGTCGCAGCGCTCCGATCCCCACGCAATCTGATTGTTGTGGCACATGCCGCAGAACTTGCCGTCGATGATGTCACTCATGAGCACCTCGTTGGCACCTGCCCGCATCTGAAAGCCGAGTTCCTGGTGGCATACCTTGCAGCGAAAGCGGATACGATGGAACCAGTGGGGAAACACCACCGGTCGCACGCCAGCCTTGTCCGAACGCTTGTTGAGCACGACATCCCCATACTCCGCATAAAGTGTGCCTGGGGACATGAGGATGGCCAGCGCCAACGTTGCAGCAGCGGCCAACAGGCGCGTATGAGGGCCCCTCATGGCACGGTTCTGCGCCGCAGCGAGGCGTTGGAGACGCTGTGACAGCGGCTGCATTCGGTCAACGGAAACGCAACCGCGCCGTGGCAGACGCCACATTGCTCGCCGTTGAGAATGGCGGTCATGCTGAATTTGGTGGAGCCCGCCTTGTCCTTGAACAAGGTGTTGTGACAGTTGCTGCAGTCCAACCACAGCGTGTGCTGTCGGTGCGGAAACTTCACGGCGGCCATGGAGCCGAACTTGGCGATGATGATGTCCAGGTCGAGGACACGCACAACCACCTCGGGTGACAGCGTACTGCGCGGGTTGATCGCCCCGCTGTCCAGAGCCTGAACCCAGCGTACATTGTTTCCAGCGGTGTCGTGCGGCAATACCACCAGAGCCTCAGAAGGCTGCTGCAACTGTGCCAGGCCTGGGCCACGCGGGTCGTGCACGCCATCACCCGCGAGCGGAAGCCACAAGACGGGTGCAGCGGCGAATGCGGCAATCAACAAGCCCGCGGTGCTCCAAAGCACGCACAGACGAATCTTGCGCCACCAGCCCTGGCTTCCTGGCAACTTCGCGCACAAGGCCATGATCGGTGCTCAACCAGGGATGTACAGGCCACCGACGCGTATCGCCCGCACCAGTTCGCGTGTCGAATCCTCCATTACCTTGACGGCTCGCGCATGGTCACCGCGTTGCGCCAGTGCCTCTGCATCGCCCCGCAACAATACCGCCTTATCGACAAATGCCTGCATACCCGCGGGCATTGCACCGGAGCTGTCCTTGCGATCTGCATGGACAAGACCGACCAGCATGCGATGGGTATCGTTGCGATCAATCTCGTACTCATATTCCTCGCGCACGGATGCGAACGTCAACGAACGGACCAAGGTATCACCCCGTCGCATCGACTCGATGGACACCCGTGCAGTGAGGTAGGCACGGTCGAGCAGCGGGCGGGCATCTCCGTAACGGTTCTGCTCGGCCAGCGCGGTCGCCTCACGAATCTGGCGCTCAATGGTGCGGGTCGCGTCCTGCGCGTCGCGACCGGCGGCTTTCTCCAGCGTGATCCGTTGCTGCGCCGCCAACAACGCGCGCGCGCTCTCCAGCCGATTTTCGAAATCGCGCTTGTTCTTCTCGCTGTCGACTTGTTCTGGTTTGGCAAGGCGTGCGCCGGCCATCATCTCGCGCGCAGCCTGGTCCAGCAACTTGGCTGCGTTGTCCGCGTCACCAGCACGCAGCGCAATGGCGGCCTCACGGTGCATCAGCCGTGCATTGTCGCGGCGCTCACGCGCTGTGGAAACTCCGCTGGATTCAATCTGTCGCGCCGCCGATGAGGTTTCGATCAAGGTGTTGATCGACTGCAGGCGACGCTCGAGTTGCCCCATGTCCTGCGCCAGGACGACGATGGGTAATGGGGCCATCAACAGTGCCATGATGAAACACCGCAGTCCGCGCAACGACACTTTCATGGGGTGGCTCCTGTCGGTGGCGGCGCCACCAGGCCGGCAGCCAGCAGAGCACGCTGTAGGTACATCGTCGCATTGCGTAGGTGGACCATCGCCTGCGCAGTCTGGCCCGCCTGGTACTGCTGCAAGGCCTGCAACTGCAAGGCCTTGCCAGTTTCGCCATACCGCTCTATCAGTGCCAGTGCGTCCGCTCGTGGTTTGAGCTCGCGAATCGCCACTGGCAGCAAGTCGGCAAGATCACGCTGGCGCGCCAGCTCATGCTGGAACTCCTCTGCCGGGGTGGAGAAACGAAGCGTGTAATCCAGCGTGGCGCCTGGCAGGCTCCGCGCCATCCCCGACAGCACGTGTCGCTCAGCCTGGCCCAATGCCTGGTCTGCGTCACCAAAGTGACCTGCGGCGGCCAACCGACGTGCCACGTCGAGCAAGCTGGTGGCTTGCAACAGATCACCAGCAGCACCGGCGTCGCCCATCGGGGTTCGATCCCGCCAGGCGCCGATCAAACGCTCCGTGCTCGCCAGCAACTGTTCGTTGCGCAGGCGCGCAGCCGCCAGACGCGCGGAAGTATCTGGCACCATGCGCCGTGCCATCGAAACGTGGCGCAGCGCCTCGTCCACTTCGCGACTTGCCCCAGCGATGTCGCCGCTTTCGAACAGGTCTTGCGCCAAGGCATGGTGGACACGACCTTCGTCCAGATGGGCGACTGCCGTGGCATTGCCACTGCTGGTGATGCGTGCCGCTGCCGGCGAGTCCGCGATCAGTGTCGCGATCAAGCGGATCCGCTGTTGCAACAACGCACGGGTCGCGCCGTCGTCCAGTGCATGCGCGTGCAGGGCGCACATCAAAACCGAAGCTACGATGGCTGGCACGAGGCCGGCGCGCCTCGGGGGACCTGGATTGGGCCGCTGCCCCATTGAACGGTGGACCGCGACACTCATGGTTTGCGCTCCGCGGCGGCGGTGGTCTCCGCCTTCTTCTTGGAGTGGCATAACCTGCATTCCGACACCGGGAAAGCCACCTTCCCATGGCAGACGCCGCATTTCTGACCAAGCAGGATCGAAGCCATGCTGATTTGGTTCGCACCCTTCTGCGGGACGAATATCGACGGGTGGCAGTTCGAGCAGTCGAGCCACTCGGTGTGTTGCTTGTGCGGGTAGACCACATCGGGCATCGACCCCTTGACCTCGCGAACAATGTTCAGGTCCATCACCACTGCCTGGGCTGCGGGGTCCAACCGATCCCAGCGGGGAGAAATCACCTTGCCATCGAGGGACTTGACCCAGTCGACGTGGTTGCCCGCCATGCTTTTGGGAAACTCGGCAAAGGCAACTGCCGGAGCCTGCAGTTGCAAGGTCATGTCGTTGCCTGGATCGTGAATGCCGGACTCAAGCGCAGGACGGTTGAACCGCGCCAGTGGCTTGAGCAATCGATTGAAGGCATTGACCTCCGCCGTGGCGGGAGAATTCGGCGCTGCCGCACGCGCAGCTGCGATGGCCGCTGCGGCGGGCGCTGGCACAGGCGGCGTGGGCGCAGATGCAGAAACAGGCGCAGGCGCCAGTGCAGGCGTGGCTGTGGGGGCCTGCGCCGGAGCCGGAGCCGGAGTGGGTGCGGCAACAACAGCGCCGCCGCTGCCAGTTGCCGATTTCGCAACCGACTCTGCTGGTGCCGCGACGACGGAGGGTTTGGCCGCCGCCTTTGCGACCGGTGCCTTCACGGCCGCGACTTCGACTGGTTTGGGCGCGGCCGCACCCATCATGTATTCGATCACACCCTTCAGTTGGGCGGGAGAGAGGTCGGCGCGGCCACCTCTTGGCGGCATACCCCTCGGTGTGCCGGCGGTCGCACTTGCTACCAGCGCGTCGATCCCGCCTTTTGCACGCGGCGCCCATTGCGCGGTGTCGCCGAACTTGGGAGCACCCAGCAATCCGGTGCCATGGCAGGCGGCGCAACTGCTGTCATAGATCGCCTTGGAACTAGTCTTGTCCTGCGCGACGGTGTGTGATGGGATGGCGGCAGCGCCGGCGAATGCGAGAGCGCAAACAAGCAGTCGATTCATGACGACCTCCTACTTCTTGACCGGAACCGGCACCAGCGGCGTCATCGGAGCAGGCACCGGAGCCAGCTTTTGCAGCGTGCTTTCATGCACTTGTGTCGGCGTGCCGGGCTTGGCCGAGTGGCACAAGTTGCAGTTTTCCGCCGACCATGCCAATTCGCCGTTGTGGCACGACCCGCAGTACTGACCGTCAATGACCTTGAGCATGTTGATCTGGTTGCCTCCCGCCTTGAACTGGAAACCGAGGTCGGCGTGGCATACCTTGCAACGAAAACGCACCCGGTGAAACCAGTGTGGAAACACAACCGGGCGCATGCCGGCAGCGTCGGAGTAGTTATTGATGACCACGTCACCGTATTCAGCGTGTGCGGTCGGTGGCACCAAGGCCCACAACAACAGCGCAAACAACGCGCTGAGAGCAACGCAAACCATCGGCGTTCGCGGGATTCCGGTTGAGTTCATTGGTCTTTCCTGGTCGGTTCGGGACGGCATTCTGGCTATTCAGTAGTGCCGCTGCAGACGGACAAAGACAGACGTCACGCGGCGACCGTCAACCTGCGCCAGGCGGGCACTCAGGCGCACCTGCAGCTTGCCGATGGAGTAGTCCAGCCGGTTCTCCAGCGACTTCGTGATGCGCTCACGCGTCGCATCGATGTCACCCGCGGCACGGCTTTCGAGTTGCTGGCTATTGATGGTCAACTGGGCCGAATATCGAAGGCTCGCAATTCCCAACACACGTTGGTTTTCGTAATTCAGGGAGCCACCGAAAAACCGTTGCCATCCGCTTCCCGTTGTCAATGGCACCCCGGTCAAGGCGTCCACCGGTGCACTGCCAACGCGCGTCGCCTGCAGCGTCAAATTGCCCGACCAGTTGGCGTGGCGAGACAGCTGCGTGCGCCTGCTGAATTGGGCATTGACGAGTTGGAAGCTGCCGCTCTCCTGCGCCCACGTGCGCGAGTCGCTGCCGGACAACGACACATAACTTTGGGTTGTGTCATCCGCACTGCCTTGCCAGGCCATGCCGGCGGAATGTGCCAGCGCGCGTGTCAGGCCCACCGAGCGCGAGTCTCGTGCCACGCTCAGGCTTTCCGACACATTCAGCGCGATGCTGCCGATGCTGCCCAGCGACAAGTTACGGGACAGACTGTGTGCAAATTGCCCGTTCACCGATTGATTGCCACCGGACTCGCTGCTGCTGGCGATGCCAATCCCGGCGCCCAACGACGGCGCATAACGCCAAGGCCCCAGAAGCAAAGACTGTGGTGCGTAGGATGCTGACATGTTGCCATTGGACGAGGTGGCGCTGGAACCTCCCGCACGTGTCAGAAGATTTGCCGAGAATGATCCGGCGAGTCGCAATTCGGGGGTCAACTCCTGACTCACCCCAACAGACGCATTGATGGCACGTTGACGCAATCCCGTGCCACCGCTTTCATTGGTCGTGTCGACAAGGCGGGCGCTGCCCGTCAGGTACAGCGGCGAGGTTTCCGAATACAGCCAGTCACCCTCGTGTGGGCGCCAGGTCGTGAAGGTGGAGACCTGGCGCACGCCAGTCAGGTTATCGCCGCCGACACCTTGCAGGCGCGTTGTCGTCCAGCTCGCGAGCGTGTCGACATTCAATGCCCCTTCTGGATGGTATGTGTGACGCCCGGAAAAGTTCGCAAATTGACCGCTCGCGGCATTGTCTGAACGCAGGTTGCGACCCAGATTGGCCGACAGGTCGACCGAATGTGCGGCAAATTGTTGGCTCGTCGTGGCGGAAAGACTGGCAAACGTGTCGTCGCCACCCACACTGGGAATCACCCGACTGTAGTCGACATTGAGGCCATAACTCGCATTGCCAAACTCCGGTCGGTAGGACTGGGTCACGGTGACTCGGTGGGACCGGTAATCGGTTCCCAGGGAGTCCCCACGCGCGCGGCTGTCACTCACGTCCGCTCGCAGCTCGAAAGGGAAACGACTGGCAGGAAAGACCGAGACCGACAGGCGGCCCGTGAGTGCGTTATTGCGCGTAGCGCTTGCCGGAGTCTGGTCACCCGACGAGAGGTCGTTGGCCACCAATATGCCGATCCCGGCGCGGAGCTGGGCAAACCACGGTTGCCAGACGTAGGTCGAAAATTCAATGTCGTTGGAGACCAAGGTCTGGCGCGACCTGCTGCCGTTGTCAAGCCGAAGAAAGCGAGTGTCCAGCGAGACTGTGCCAGCATAACGAAGCGGAGCGAGCTCCCAGCGAATGCCGCTCGCGGGCTGTTCTGCTGGCACTTCGCCGGCAGGACTGGTCGCGCCTGTCGGAGGGTCTGCTTCGAGCGACCCGGGAAGGAACGTGGCAGCACTGGCGCCTGTCGCGCGCAGCAGGCATGCTGCAACCAAAGTGCAAGTCGCCAGCCCACCCACCGGGAGAAATCGGTTGACGTAGCCGGGCGTGTGGCATCCGTGAACGCGACCTTTGCCGTGGCGCGACATCTGCGCACACCGTGGCTCAGCTCGTGCTCGGCTTTTCGGCCTTCGCCGGCAGCGGGGCATAGTGACTTTCGTCGATGCGGATGGTGACAGAACGGCGCAAATCAGCGACCACCTTGCTTTGACGGGCCTCGCCGTCTTCGCGTCGCCACAACTCGGTTGCGCGCTCTTTCACGGCGTCAAACGTGCGTTGCGACGAAGGCCGGCGATCATCAAGGCGCAAAATTGCAACACCCTCCAGCAGTTGCACCGGTTCCGAGAATTCGTGCGCCTTGAGTTTGTCAATGCTCGCATGCACGGCCTCTGGCAGCATGCCACGGTGGGTGTAGTCCATCTGCCCACCCAACGCACCAGACTGGTCCCCGGAATGCAAACGCGCGAGTTCCGCGAAATCGGCACCCGCAAGCAAGCGCTTGTGCAGCCGCTTTCCCTCATCCAAGGCGCTATTCCATACCGCCTGTTTTGAACTTGGATCGACTTTCAGAAGGATCACGCTGAGCTTGATTTGCTCCGGCTCGACAAACAACTCCTTGCGCCGCTCGAAAAATGCGCGAATCACCGCTTCCGTCGGTTCAGGCCCCATCCGAACGAGTTTGTCCAATCGATCGAGCAGACTCTCGCTTTCCAGTTGCGGCACCACGGCCGCGAGCATCTTCTCCCGATTCGCCTGCCAATTGGCGCTGCCTTTGTATTGCGCATCGTAGCCAGCGACCACCGCTTTGATTTTGTCGCGGTCGGGCTGAATGCCACGCCTGCGGGCCTCGGCCAGCAGCAGCACGCGGTTCACGACCTCCTCACCGACCTCGCGCTGGAATAGGGCGAATTCGGCTTCTGGCGGTTTGGCGTGGTAGTACTTCTTGCGCATCGCGACCGCCAACGCGCGATCGTAGTCCGCACTGGTCACGATGGTGTCACCCACAACGGCAAACGGCACCGCGCCACGTGCAGCCGGGGCGGGTGTGCCGGCGGCAGGCTGCGCCGCGCCCGGCAGTATGGGCCCAGCCAAGGCGACGGCCAGAATGATGACAAAACGTGAACCCGTTGACATGGCTCGCATCCTGAAGGAAGTGACTGAAACGAAAACGGGACCAGACGTGTTGGCGCCTGGCCCCGTATGGCTTGGCGTTAGCGGCGCGCTACTTCACGTGGCAGGCCGTACAAACGGCGCTGGACGCGTTGGAGATCCTCAGGAATGTCTCGCCGGCAACACGCAACGTTCCGGCAGGGCCTGCCTGGCCGGTGGACACGTGCGGGTCGTGGCAGCTTGCGCATTCGACCATCGGACCAAGTCCACCGGCCGTACGCACATACAGAGGCAAATCGGTCCGTTGCTTGCCAGCAAGTCCGGTGTCGACCCAGAACACCTGGTTGGAGTTGATCGTGGCAGTCTGTGGCGCCACGAAATCACTATCCTTGCAGGTACCCGATACCACACCGCCCGATCCCGAAAGGCCACCACCACAGTACTGGATGCCGATCGGATGGTCATTGGACAGGTCCGTCCCTATCAGTGCGGCACCGCTGCTCAAACGACCCGCCGCGTTGACCGTGCTGCCGGTCCAGGTGAACGCGCGGCCGTCATTGCCACCGCCGTCAGCAACCAGACCCCCTGAACCAGGTGCGTTGATGATGTTGTCCATGGCCTGCGTGCCATCGTGGCAGGACAGGCACGCCATCGAGATCGACCCGACTGCCGCTACCGTCCCGTCCAGCGATGGCGTCTGCAAGGTGTCGTAGGTTGTATAGGTGCCACCGCCCGCAGGCGCGCCGGCAACCCCCAGCCGCTTGTTCCACAGTGGTGCTGGTGCGCCTGTGTCGCCGCCGTGTGGTGTATGGCAGAAGACGCAAATTTCGGCTGTGTCCGACACCTGGTTTCGCCCTGCCGGTCCGGCACCGGACCCTAAGTTGTGCTTGGTATCGGCAATACCAGCCGCTGCCACGTTGCCCCCCAGAAGCAGAAGCGCAGTCGCAAGCATGCCTGCGACTGCTCCTCCCCACTTCCTTCGGCCTGCTTGCCATCGGATTTTCATTTCGGCCCCTTCGAAGGTTGGTTGATAAGTCGTCAGGCCTGACACTCCCCAGTGCCTCGCATGACGACCCAGATGAGCAGTTTTCGTGCCATCTGCGAAAACGCTTTCTCGCCGGGTAGTTGTGGGTGCGGGTGGGCTTTGGAGAAGCCCGGGCTTCCCGGTTTCAGGACTGCAGTTCCTGAAAGCAGGAAGCTCAGGCAGTGTCGATTGAGCCAAGTCAAGATTGCCTCAACGCACCTTGGCACGCACAGGAACCAAAAATCCACTTGTTTCTGGCAGTGAAGCCGGGCGAAATATATCGATCTTGCGGAACCACTGGTCGACCACGTAGACCCGCCCGTCCTCGTCCACTGCAATGCCGGAAGGAAGCATGTATTTTGCTGGCGCATCACGCTCCGACCGGTCGCCGACGAACAGCAACAAGTCTCCGTCGGCGCTGAAGATCTGGAAGTTTCCGAAGGCGGCGTCAACAACGTAAACGTTGCCTTCCCGGTCGATTGCAATCTCCTTGGGTCGCGCAAACTGCCCGTACTGTTTTCCAACACTGCCAAAGCTCTGCAGGTAGAGCCCGTCGCGGTCGAATACGACAACACGAAAATTGCCGCCGTCGACGACGTACAGGCGACCGTCTTTTCCGATGGCGAGGTCGCGTGGCAAGTTGAATTCGCCAGGCCCGCTACCTCGTCTTCCGATGTCCATCAGGTGCGTGCCGCTGACTGCATCAAATACGCGTACTCTGTGCAGCTCAGAACTGACACCACCGAGGTCCACGGCATAGACACGGCTGCCAGACGGGTCCACCGTCACACTGGACAATCGAGAAAACCACTTTTCGCCACCAATGCGGCGCAGGAACTTTCGGTCTGGGCCGTAGACCATGACCGCTTTTGCGCCAATATCGGCGACGTACAGGTTACCGGCCGCATCTACGTCGAGTCCGATCGGTTTGATGAGTTGGCCGTTGCCCTCTTCGTCGCCAATCTTGAATTGCTTGCTCTGTGGAACATCGAACAGCGTGACGTGCCGGGCCACGGTATCGGAAACGAAAATCCGACCGCGATGCACAGCCACCGCGTAGGGTTTGGACAGGCCTTCGCCGCTGGCCGACTCACCCGTGACCAGCCGGCGAAATCCGTCCGCAGCTTCGGCTGGCAGCACATCGCCGCTGGATCGGATGGTTCTTTCGTAAATGAACCGCGGCTCATCCGGCGCAGCAGGAAAGACGAGCTGTTTTGGCGCGGCAGTGGTTCCAGGGCCAGGAAGCTGCACGCAAGCCGCCATCAGCGCCAACGATGCCAGCGCGGCATTTTTCGTGGGCCATGACCATGTCATGGGAACCGCAACGGCGTTGTCACGGTGCGTGTCTCAGGTCACTTGGCCGCCGTCGTCATGTAGTCGATGGCGGCCTTGATTTCATCGTCGGTCAAATTGGCGGCGCCCGCTTTCGGCGGCATGGCGCCCTTGCCCTTGACCACTGCGCTGAACAGCGCATCCTTCCCAGTCGCAATGCGTGGCCCCCAGGCCGCCTTGTCGCCGAATTTCGGCGCGTTGGCAACACCGCTGGCATGGCACACAACACAGGTCTTGTCGTAAACGGCCCTGCCGTCCGCAGCCCAAACTGACAAGGAACCGAGCGCCAGCGCTCCAATTCCGAAATTGAGAACCATGTGTCCCATTGTTGAGAATTTCATCGTATTGCAATCCACAAAAGTACTTCCCTGTAATGAAGGCGCGCGCCACAACACGTACGTCCCGCCTTTGACTCAGCAATTGCTGTGCCAACGCCCGGTGGATGGCAGAGAAATTGCAAGAGCTGCCCATGGTCTTTGTTGAACGACCTGGGAACAAGTCAATGAATTGGATCACTTCGGGCCATTGGACCCCGCCGCATGCTCTGCAGTTGGGGTTGCGCTTCTTGCTACTGCTGGGTCTTCACAGCGTGGCGTACGCAGCAATCGATACGGCCAGCCTCTACCACAACTATTGCTCGGTCTGTCATGGCGACAAGGGGGACGGCAAGAGCCGCGCGAGCGCAGCCCTGTCCACCGCGCCACGCGACTTCACCTCGGAGTTGTCCCGTCTCGAACTGACGCGCGAAAGAATTGTGTTGGCCATCACCCACGGGCGTCCCGGCACCGCCATGGTGTCGTGGAAATCCCAGTTGTCTGAATCGGACATTGCTGCATTGGCCGAACATGTATTGACGCGATTTGTGCGCGGCGAAAGCAGCGCTGCATCACCTGGCAAACATCTCTACGACCGCAACTGTGCCGTTTGTCATGGAGACAAGGGTGCCGGCGCAGTTTGGGCCAGCGCCAACATGGCACGTCCCCCCAGGAACTTCGCTGCACCGCAAGCGCAGCAACTGACACGCGAAACCATGGTCGCGGCGGTGACCCATGGCATGCCCGGCACACCCATGGCAGGGTTTGCCAGCCGCCTGACGGGGCCGCAGATTGAAGTGGTGGTTGACTTCATCCGGTCCGAATTCATGAATGCGTCGATATCCGGCACCCGTGCCCACGGCGGGCGACAAGCAGACCTGGTTTCCACTCCTGCCCCAGTCGACATGTTGGCTGGCCTCCCCAACGGCCTGAAAGGAGATATCAAGCGCGGGGGTGCCTTTTATCTGGCCAACTGCGCTACCTGCCACGGCACTCGTGGCGACGGCGCCGGACCGCGTGCCTACTTCATCAATCCCAAGCCGCGCAATTTTGTCGAGGCCGCCTCGCGCGAGCGCTTCAACCGGGCGGCGCTGTACGTCGCCGTTTCGGAGGGCCGGCTCGGCAGCGAAATGCCGGCGTGGAACAAGGTCGCCAGCGCCCAGCAAATCGCGGACGTCTCGGAGTATGTGTTCCGCTCCTTTATCCAACTGCCGCCAGCCGCGCAAGGTCTCGCAGTTGAAGCCACGAAGAAGCAATGAATCGAGCACGTGGCCTGCTGTTACTGGCCATGCTTTTACCGCCCTCGTGGGGCTGCACTGGTGCGGATTCGCGCGCACCTGGCGCCACTGCGGTCTCGTTGCAGACGGGACCCCTGCAAAGCGACACCGCCACATTGGAACTCGGTCGCAAGGTCTACAACTTTCGATGCTATTTCTGCCATGGCTACTCGGGTGACGCCAGAACTCTGGCGGCGACGTACCTGACGCCGGCACCAAGAGACTTCACCCAGGGGGATATGTTGTCACCAGAGATGGTCCTTGAGGCTGTGCGTGGTGGCCGGGCGGGCACAGCCATGAAGTCATTCCGCAATGTCCTGTCCGACTCCGAGATGGAGGCGGTGTCGCGCTTTGTTGCCCGTGAGTTCGTCCGTGACAAGGCGCGCAATACCCGCTACCACACGGCTGAAAATGGTTGGCCGGACCATGATCGGTACATTGCCGCGTTCCCATTTGCAACGGGTGCCATCAAGCTTGATGTGAACATCGACACACTGGATGCCAAACAAGTGGCGGGACGCAAAATGTTCATGTCGGCTTGTATTTCGTGCCATGACCGTGGCCTTGTCGACGACCCTGGCCCAACCTGGAGTTCACGCCCGGTATCCTATCCACGCATGGGCTTTGTACCCGGGCAACTGGTGGCGCCCGCAGTGGACGCGGTGTCGAGTGCCAGTGTGTACAACAAGCATGAGTTTGCGCCCAAGCTTGCACAATTGGGCACATTGGAACGTGCCGGCGAAGCGCTGTACCAGGCCAACTGTGCCTTTTGCCATGGCGCAGACGGCACCGGCAAGAACTGGATTGGCCAGTTCATGGAGCCGAAGGCGCGCGACCTCACGTTGTTCACGGTGCAAAGCCTGCCGGCAGCACAGCTTCGCCAGACGATTCGTGACGGGTTGCCAGGCACCTCAATGCCAGCCTGGGGCGGCGTACTCGAGCCGTCAGAAATCGAATCTGTTGGCGCTTACGTGGCACGTGCGTTCATGCGGCCTGATCGCCGCAGCAAGGGCGACCACTGACGGGGGGGTGTGGTCGCAGGGCAAGGTGCGCAAACACCGCGCGGATTCCCGGAACCGGGGAAGCCTGCCCATCATTGGGAAGCCGTCGGGTGCCGATGCTGCTCCAATGGGACGTCTTTCAGCGCCAGCAGAGCCAGGCACGCCACTTGCTTGTCAATGGGCAACGATGCTGCCCGTGCATGTCCCCATGAACTCGCCCGCCCTGTCCGTCGCGTTGGAATCGCAGGTTTCGAACCGTTGGTTGCGGTTCGCCGCTCCGAGGGTGGGTTACCAACTTGCGGGCCGCTTGATTCCATGGTTTGCTGTCGCGGCGTTGGTTCTTGCATTTGCGGGTCTGGCCGTCGGACTGGTGTTCGCACCTTCGGACTACCAGCAAGGTGACGCATACCGCATCATCTTTGTCCATGTGCCAGCCGCGTGGATGTCCATGTTGATTTACCTGGCCATGGCGTTTTGGTCCACCGTTGGCCTGGTGCTGAGCACTCGCCTTTCACACATGCTGGCTACTGCATTGGCCCCGACGGGTGCCTTAATGACGTTCATCGCTTTGTGGACGGGTGCGATGTGGGGGAAACCGACATGGGGCGCGTGGTGGATATGGGATGCCCGGCTTACTTCCGAGCTGATATTGCTGTTTCTGTACCTGGGCTTCATGTTGCTGCAAAGCGCAACGGCGGACCCCCGACGCGCGGATCGCGCGGGTGCGGTCACTGCCATGGTGGGAGTGGTCAACATACCGATCATCTATTTCTCGGTGCGCTGGTGGAACACCCTGCACCAGGGAGCGTCGGTCAGTTTGGCGCAGGCGCCGCAGATGGCAAGTGTCATGCTCGTGGGCATGCTGCTGATGGCACTGTCATTCTGGGCCTACGCCCTTGCCGCCAGTTTGCATCGTCTGCGCTCGATCATCCTTGAACGCGAGAAATCGACCGACTGGGTCCATCAGATCGTCGGTGCAAGATGATGGCGTGGTCCAGCGTGTCTGATTTTCTGGATATGGGTGGTTACGCCCTTTACGTCTGGAGTTCGTACCTGGTGACGCTAGGTACGCTGGCATGGGAGCTGGTGCTGTTGTCGCAACGTCGCCATCTGGCGCTTGACGATGTACTGCAGGACAGATTGAATGATGGCGGCCGCAGCGCGGTTTGATGTCCACAGATGTTGCCGGAACTGGGTCACTTTTCATTGATCGTTGCGTTGTTCCTTGCGATCACACAGGGTACTTTGCCATTGGTGGGGGCCGCGCGCGGCGACATTGCCGCCATGCAACTGGCGCGACCGGCAGCCCAGGCGCAGTTCGTTTTCGTCGCTATCGCGTTCTCAAGTCTCATGGCGTCATTTGTCGCCGGCGATTTTTCGGTGGTCAATGTAGCCGCCAACTCCAACTCGGAATTGCCGCTGCCCTATCGCATTGCCGCAACCTGGGGCAGCCACGAAGGTTCGATGTTGCTGTGGGTATTCATGTTGTCGCTGTGGACGTTGGCGGTCAGCATCCTGTCGCAGCGGCTTGCGCTGGACATGGTGGCACGCGTTCTTGGTGTGATGGGTCTTGTCAGCGTCGGTTTTCTGCTGTTCATCATCCTGACGTCGAACCCGTTTGAACGTCTGCACCCGCCCGCACTGGAAGGCCGCGACCTGAATCCGCTGCTGCAAGACCCTGGCATGGTGATTCATCCACCCATGCTTTACATGGGGTATGTCGGGTTCGCCGTCGCATTTGCATTTGCCGTGGCGGCGCTGCTGTCCGGCCGGTTCGACGCGGCATGGGCGCGCTGGTCACGGCCCTGGACTCTTGCCGCCTGGGTCTTTCTCACCATCGGGATCATGCTGGGGAGCTGGTGGGCCTACTATGAACTGGGCTGGGGCGGCTGGTGGTTCTGGGACCCAGTGGAAAACGCATCCTTCCTTCCGTGGCTTGTCGGTACTGCCTTGCTTCACTCACTGGCGGTGAGCGAGAAGCGAGGCGCGTTCAAGGCCTGGACGGTGTTGCTGGCCATCGGTGCGTTCAGCCTGAGCCTGCTTGGCACCTTTCTGGTCCGGTCCGGTGTTCTCACCTCCGTGCATGCGTTTGCGACTGACCCTGCCCGCGGTGTATTCATGCTCGGCTTTCTCGGCGTGGTCATCGGCGGCTCACTGGCGCTTTTTGGCTGGCGCGCCAGCAGCGTCGGGTTTTCCGGTCGCTTTGATCGGGTTTCGCGTGAGTCCCTGTTGCTGGCCAACAACTTGCTGCTGGTGACCGCGGCCGGAGTTGTCATGCTTGGTACCTTGTACCCTTTGGCGCTGGACGCATTGGGTCTGGGCAAGATATCGGTCGGCATGCCCTACTTCGAGACCGTTTTTGTGCCCTTGATCGCGCCAGTCGTGCTGCTGATGGGCATCGGCCCGCTGGCTCGCTGGAAATCAGTCTCACCCGGTGAATTGACGCGCCAGCTCCTCTGGCCAGCGCTGGCCGCGATCATTGCGGCAATGCTTCTGCCCTGGTTGGCGGGTCGATGGAGTATCGGAGTCGCATTTGGCCTGTTGCTCGCAACCTGGGTATTCGCGAGTACCGCATTCATCTTGGCGCAACGCATGCGTGCCACGCCGGGAGCCCGCTGGCCCCAGCGTGTGACGCTGCTGTTGCGCGCATCGCCGAGTTTCCTTGGCATGGTGCTGGCGCATTTGGGAGTTGGCGTGTTCATTGTCGGTGTCACGATGGTCAAAGGTTATGAAGTCGAACAGGATGTCCGGATGACGGTCGGCGACGACATCGTGGTTGGAGGGTACCGATTCGTGCTGAAGGGTCTCCAGCCAGTCAGCGGCCCTAACTACACGGCGGTGCGCGCCGAGTTCTCGGTGCGCCGTGGCCTGGCGGATCCGTTCACTATGACACCTGAAAAGCGCATGTACAGGGTGCAGCAGATGCCAATGACCGAGGCGGCGATTGACTCCGGGCTGTTTCGTGATCTTTACCTGTCCCTCGGTGAGCCACTGAATGAGAGCACATGGACGGTACGCATCTATCTCAAGCCCTTCGTTGACTGGATCTGGGGCGGCGCATGCATGATGGCACTGGGTGGGCTGCTGGCCGCGAGTGATCGGCGTTATCGCGTGGCAGTCAGGCGCACCAATTCCGCGTCGAATCATGCGAGGCCTGCGCCACTGGTGGACGCAGAGCCTGCCGGCCTGCCGCACGGAGCGGTGCAATGAGGATCCGGTTGTTCCTGCCACTAGCGGTTTTTGGGCTGCTTGCCCTGGTTCTGAGCATCGGGCTGAAACTCAATCCGCGCGAAGTGCCTTCACCATTCATTGGCAAGCCAGCACCCGCGTTCCTTCTGCCGAACCTGCATCAACCCGAACGGCGACTGGGCGTGTCGGACCTGAAGGGCCAAGTATGGTTGTTGAATGTATGGGCATCCTGGTGTGTTTCCTGCCGGGTGGAGCATCCATTGCTGGTCGAATTGGCCGCTCAGAAGCTGGTGCCCATCTATGGACTCAATTACAAGGACGATTCTCGCAATGCCCTTGAGTGGCTGCGCCGCCTTGGAGATCCCTACACCGCATCGATGACCGATGTCGACGGTCGCGTCGGTATCGACTACGGTGTTTACGGTGTGCCGGAGACCTTCGTGATTGACAAACAGGGCGTGGTGCGTTTCAAACACATCGGGCCTGTCACGCGAGAGGTCTGGGCGCGCGAACTGATGCCATTGATCACGAGACTGCAGGGCTGAGCATGGCCTGGCGATACAACACATTCCGACGCTGCATGCTGTGTGTCAGTGCCGGGCTATGTCTCTTGACGAGCATGCCGGCGGGCGCGGCGACAGCGCAATTCGTGGCTCCGGACCCAGCCCTGGAACAGCGCGTCAACACTGTATCGGCTGAATTGCGGTGCCTGGTGTGTCAGAACCAGTCGCTGGCGGACTCGCATGCCGATCTGGCAGTGGATCTGAAGAATCAGGTGCGCGAGCAGTTGCGCGCGGGGCGCAGCGAGCAGCAGGTGCTTGCTTACATGACAGAGCGTTTTGGCGATTTCATCCTGTACCGCCCACCGTTCAAGGGAGTGACCCTGTTGCTTTGGGGCGGGCCCATCATTCTTCTGGGTCTGGGCGGCACTGTCCTGTGGCGTTCCTTAGGCGCCCGTGCCGGCGCACGCGACGAGGAGCCATTGCCCCCGGACGAAGCCGCGCGCTTGTCGGCAATGCTTGCACCATCAGCCGACAAACCGGATCGCCTGACCGTTCGTTGATGCGCAATTTCAGTGCGACAACAGCACAACTTGCGGCTCTGGGTAAGACCTGCGCGACGCCGGCTCAGACCCTGGAAAAATCGGACCGGCGCTTTTCCATGAAGGCCGTGAAGGCTTCGCGCGCGGCCGGCTCCGCCAGCAGGCGCGTGAAGCTCTGCAGTTCGTCCGCGATCTGTTGTGTGACCAGGCTGGCCTGGCCCTTTTTCATGAGCCGCTTGGTTTCCAGCACCGAATGGGCCGGCTTGGCGGCCAGTTTGCGTGCCTGCGCCTGGGCCACAGCATTGGCCTCCAGTGGGGGCACGATGCGGTTCACCAGGCCCACCTCCAGCGCTGCCTCGGCCATGAACGGCTCACCCAGCAGCAAGGCTTCGGCTGCGCGGTGGTATCCCATCATCTGCGGCACCAGCAGACTGGACGCGGCCTCGGGGCACAAGGCCAGGTTCACGAAGGGCATGGAAAACGCCGCGTTGTCGCCCGCATAGACCAGATCGCAATGGAACAACAGGGTGGTTCCGATGCCCACCGCCGGGCCACAGACGGCCGCCACCAGCGGCTTGGGGAAATTGCTGATGGCACGCAGGAAACGCGTTACGGGGGAGTCGACCGAAGTCGCCGGGCGGTTCAGAAAATCGCCAATGTCGTTGCCGGCGCTGAAGACGGTTTCATGGCCCTGGATCAGCACGACCCGCACGGACGGGTCCCGCTCGGCACTGGCCAGGGCATCGGCCAACGCAGCGTACATGGCCACGGTGATGGAGTTCTTTTTGTCGACCCGGTTCAGGGTGATGGTCATCACACCCGCTTCGGTGTGGTTCAGGATGTCGGCCATGGTGTCGGGTGCCTTGTGTTGAAGGTTCAGGCCAGCAGGGCGTCGCGCACGAAGTCCAGGCGGTCCTGGCCCCAGAACATCTCGTTGCCGACGAAAAATGTCGGTGCGCCGAAGATGCCGCGATCAACCGCGGCCTGCGTGCGCGATTTCAATTCGTCCTTCACCTGCAAGTCGGCCGCAATGGCCAGCAAATCCGCCGGGTCGAAACCGGCCCTGGCCAGCACGGCACCGACGGTGGCGGGATCGTTCAGGTTCTGCTGGTCCACCCAGATGGCGCGGAACACTGTGTCGCGGTACGCCGGGAGGCGAGTGTCCCCGCGCACATCAAGCCCGACGTCGGCGCGCATCAGTGTGATGGTGTTGATCGGGAAATGCGGATTCATCACCAGTGGCACGCCGTAACGCCCGGCGAAGCGTGCCAGGTCGACGAACAGGTAACTGCCCTTGAGGGGCACGCTGATCGGCGGGCGGTTGCCGGTGCTCTGAAACACACCGCCCAGCAACATCGGTTTCAGCACCACGGTGGCGCCCGTCTCGGCCGCCAACTTGGGAAGCTGCGTGTAGGCCAGCCACGCAGCCGGGCTGCCGAAGTCGAAATAAAAATCCACTGTCTTTGCTGTCATGGTGTGCTCCATCAAAATTTTCGATCCGGGGGCGCATGGCCGGCTGACGACATCAGGCGCCTCCTATTCCTTGTAATAGACGATCTGCGCGCTGGTGGCCAGCGCCAAGCCGGATTCGCTCCACAAGTGCGCACTCTGATCGAAGAAACCGTCACGGTATACCTGGCCCCGCGCCTGACCCAGCACGAAGCCGGTGCCACAGGCGCGCAGCCCTTCGGTGCCGGCATGGAAATACACCGTCATCGACACGGTGCCGACCGCGACCCGGCTGGCGCGGCGCAGAAAGATGCGCGGAAAGAACACATCCGCCAGCGCCGCCAGAGCGCAGAAGTCGAGCACACGCCCAGGTTTGTCGCGCATCCACAGGCGCGTGAGGCTGGCAGTCTCGGGGCCACCGGGGTTCTCGGCGCCGTCCCATGCGTGTGGAATCTTCCCGCACACCTGGCGCACGTCGTACCTGTGCAGCCACTCGATGGGCGCCATGCGTTGCGGCGACTCCAGTTTGTCCGGCGCCGGCACCTCCGGCATGGGCACATCACTCGCACCCCAGGTGGCGCGGCGCGTGGCTGTCATCACGGTGGCTGTCAACACGGTATGGCGCACACCGTGGGGGTCGGTTTGCTGCATCTCCACCACCCAGTGTTGGGTCGAACGGTTGGTGCGGGCGGCCCGCGCCAGCAGCGTGAACGGCCCGTGTGCCGCAGCACCGGCGTAGTTGACTGTCAGCGACACCGGTTCGCCCAGCAAGGCCGGGTGCTGCAACACGGCGTTCAACGCGATGGCCGCGGAAAGGCCACCGAACGGCCCTACCATGTTCCAGTAGGCGCCGCCACAATTACCGGCGAAAGTATCCGCACCCGTGGGCTGCAAGGCAATCGCCTCGTCCAGCGGGTGCGGCGCCGTCACCATCAGACGCGCTCGAAAATGCCGGCTGCTCCCTGCCCCATGCCCACACACATGGTCACCATGCCGTAGCGCAGTTGCTTGCGCCGCAGCGCATGAATGACGGTCGCGGCGCGGATGGCTCCAGTGGCTCCCAGCGGGTGCCCCAGCGCAATCGCACCACCCATCGGGTTGACCTTTGCGGGGTCCAGCCCCAGGGTGTTGATCACGGCCAGCGACTGCGCCGCGAAGGCCTCGTTGAGCTCGAACCAGTCGATGTCGTCCTGCTTCAGGCCCGC
>JAYVRP010000942.1:0-12488 GCA_043776215.1 Rhodoferax sp.
CAAGTCGCCGGCAAAATCCGAATCCATGATCACCCTGAAGAATGTGACCTTGCGCCGCGGCGCCAAGGTGCTGCTGGACAACGCGTCCATCACCCTCAACCCGGGCGAGAAAGTAGGCCTGGTCGGGCGCAACGGGGCCGGCAAGTCCTCGATGTTTGCCCTGCTCGACGGCTCTTTGCATGAAGACGCCGGCGACTACAGCGTTCCTGCGCAGTGGCGCATGGGCCAGGTGGCCCAGGATATGCCCGAGACCACACAAGGCGCCACCGACTTCGTCGTCGACGGCGATACGCGCCTGCTGGCCGCGCAGGCCGAAGTGCTGGCCGCCGAAGCCAGCGAAGACGGCGACCGCATGGCACACGCCTATATGGACCTGCACGATGCCGGCGCCCACGATGCGCCCGCACGGGCGCAGGCGCTGATCCTCGGACTGGGGTTCAAGAACGCCGAGTTGAACAATCCGGTCCACAGTTTCTCCGGGGGCTGGCGCATGCGCCTGCAACTGGCGCGCGCGCTGATGTGCCCGTCGGACCTGCTGCTGCTGGACGAACCCACCAACCACCTGGACCTGGACGCTCTGGTGTGGCTGGAGACCTGGCTCAAGCGTTACGAAGGCACCATGGTCGTGATCAGTCATGATCGCGAGTTTCTTGACGCCGTGACCAATGTCACGCTGCACATCGATGCGGCCAAGCTGGTGCGTTACAGCGGCAACTACAGCAAGTTCGAGGACATGCGGGCCGAGCAGATGGAGTTGCAGCAAAACGCATTCACGAAACAGCAGGACAAGATTGCCCACCTGCAGAAGTTCATCGCGCGTTTCAAGGCGAAAGCCAGCAAGGCCAAGCAGGCACAAAGCCGGGTCAAGGCGCTCGACCGCATGGAGAAAATCGCGCCGCTGCTGGCCGAGGCCGACTTCAGTTTCGAATTCCGCGAGCCCGCCAACCTGCCCAACCCGATGCTGTCCATGCAGGGGGTCAGTTTTGGTTACCCGCCGCCTGCCGACGCGCCGACCAGCACTCCGCCGACGGTGATCGTGCGCAACGTCAGCCGCTCGGTGCTGGCGGGGCAACGTATCGGCATCCTGGGCGCCAACGGACAGGGCAAGTCCACCCTGGTCAAGACCGTGGCGCGCACGCTGGCGCCAACGGGCGGCGAGATCACCGAAGGCAAGGGGCTCAACATTGGCTACTTCGCCCAGCAGGAGCTCGACGTGCTGCGGCCCACGGACACACCGCTGGAACACATGATCACCATGGTGCGCGAGATGACCGCCGCCGGCAAGATCGCCGGGCAAGCCACGCGCGAGCAGGATTTGCGCAGCTTCCTTGGCAACTTCAACTTTGGTGGCGACATGGTCAAGCAGGCCGTGGGCAGCATGAGCGGCGGCGAGAAGGCGCGCTTGGTGTTGTGCATGATCGTGTGGCAGCGCCCCAACCTGCTGCTGCTCGACGAACCCACCAACCACCTCGACTTGGCCACGCGCGAAGCGCTCGGCATGGCCCTGAACGAATTCGAGGGCACGGTGATGCTGGTGAGCCACGACCGAGCCCTGTTGCGCTCGGTGTGTGACGAGTTCTGGATGGTCTCGCACGGCGGCGTCGCTCCGTTTGACGGCGACCTCGACGACTACCAGCGTTATCTGTTGGACGAAGCCAAGCGTCAGCGCGAAGCGGTCAAACAGGCCGGCAATGCCGGTGGCAAGGGCAACAGCAAAGGCGACGGCGGGCGCTCGGCCAAACCCGCCAAAATCAAGGCACCGCAACAGTCGCAACTGGACCAGGTCGAGGCCAGGATGAAGGTGCTCAACGGCGAGGGTGGCGCACTGGAATCCCACTTGACCCGGGCAGTGCGCCCGCAGGAAATTGCCGAGCTGGGCCGGCGACTCAAGTCCGTCAATGACGAGCTCAAGCAACTGGAAGACCAATGGCTCGATCTGTCGGCCCGGCTGGATGCGGTGGATGCCTGAGGCCCCATGAAGAGCCAGAAGAAAGGTGCCCTGGGAGAGCTGCTGCGGGGTGCACATTTCTCGGGGCTGCTGTACGGTGGCGGGGCCTTGCTGCTGATCCACCTGGTCGGCACGCTTGGCTATATGTATTTCGGGCGGCCGAAGGCCACCTGGATAGACAGTTTCTACATGACCTTCATCACCGTGGCCACCATCGGCTACGGCGAGGTCGTCGATCTGAGTGCGCAGCCGCTGGGCCGCCTGTTCACGGTGTTCATTGCCGTGGTGGGCATCGCCACCATGAGTTATCTCTTCTCGACGCTGGTGGCGCTGCTGGTGGAATCCGATCTCAATACCGACCTCAGGAGACGACGCATGGAAAAGGAAATCGCCGGGCTGGCGGGGCACTACATCGTGTGCGGCATCGGCCGCGTCGGCACCAATGTGGCCAACGAGCTGATCAAGACCAGGAGAACCCTCGTCGTGATCGAAAACGACCTCGCTGCAATGGAGCGCTGGCTGGTGCAGAACCCCGGGACGTTTCACCTGCATGCCGACGCGTCCGACGACGATGCGCTGCGCAAGGCCGGTGTGACGACAGCAGCCGGTGTCTTCGCCGTCACGGGCGATGACAGCCACAACCTGATGGTGTCGTTGTCGGTGAAGCTGCTCAACCCGAAGGCGCGCGTGGTGGCGCGCATGCACGACATCCGAAATGCCAACAAGGCGCGTCGCGCCGGAGCCGACGAGATCGTTTCGCCCGACTTCACCGGTGGCCTGCGCATTGCCTCGGCCATGGTGCGCCCGCATGTGGTGAACTTCATGGACCAAATGCTCTACAGCGATGAGGGCCTGCGTGTCGAGGAAGTGATCGTGCCGGCGCATTTCACCCCCACTCCGCTGGCCGACCTGCTGCCCCGATCGCGCGACTACATCCTGATGGCCACCCACGAACACGGCAAGTGGATCTTCAACCCTCCCGACGCTCACCTGGTCAAGGCCGGCGCGGCGCTGGTCCTGATGACCAGCCCGGACGGCCGTGCCAACGTCGAAAAGCTCCTCAGGGGCTGAGCCGGCCCATGGCAGGGTCACACGCTCAGAGCCGCCCATGGCGCGCCATGATGCGCATCAATTCCGCGTGATTGATCGCCTCGCACACGCTACCACCGGGCCGCAGCTCGGGCGTGCTTTCGGCGGCGAGCATCGCGTTGATCACCGCCTCTTCCGTGCACTCCACCGCACCGCGATAGACCGGATCACAGGCGCTGTCGTTGATGTGTTCCATGCTGAGGTGCGCGGGTGACAGCTGCGGCAAGGGCTTGGCGTTGGCCGTGCTGAAGGCCAGGAATATATCGCCCGAAGAGTTGCCGCCGTAAGTGCCATTGCGGCCAAAGCCGACGGCGGCGCGCCGTGCCAGCCTCTGCAACTGGTGCGGCAACATCGGCGCGTCGGTGGCCAGCACGATGATGATCGACCCCAGCTCCGGCTTCGGCGCATCCGGCAGCGGCATGGATTGCCCCACCGGCACCCCGAGCACCGTGAAGACGTCGCGCGCCCCATGGTTGGCCTGCACCAGGGCCGCCACCGTGTAGGGCCGCCCGTCGATCTCGAACACGCGTGACGCGGTACCGGTGCCGCCCTTGAACCCGTAGCAGCGCATGCCATTGCCACCACCCACATTCCCTTCGGCCACCGGCCCGCCGCTGGCGCCACGCAATGCAGCCAGCGCGTGCGCCTCGGTGACGTGCTGACCATCGATGTCGCTGTAATTGCCATCATAGGTCTCGGCGACGACCGGCATCGCCCATAGCGGCTTTTGCGACCACGCCGATGCGTACTGCCGGATCATCCAGCGCACGGCCGCATGGTGCACGATGCCGACACTGTGGGTGTTGGTGATGCAGATCGGGCCAACGAAATAACCGCCGTCCTCGATCCAATGCGTGCCGGTCATCTCTCCATTGCCGTTGAAGCGATGGATACCGGCCCAGACCGGCTGCGGTTCGGGGTTGTGGCCGCGCGCAAGGATGGCGGTCACGCCGGTCTTGATGGTCTTGCCGGTCTCGCTGCAGCCGTCCAGTGTGGTGGCGCCGACCAGCACACCGGCAACATCGGTGATCGCATTGAAAGGCCCCGTCTTGCCGGGAAACGGAAGGCCGAGTTCGCGGCCGCGCGGTTTGGTCATGGTTCACCTCTGTGGAAATGCAATGGGTTCAACTGGACCCGGGAGGGCATGCCCATGGTGCCACCAAAACCGCTCCGCGCTGACACAAGATTCAACATGTGAATCAAATGGCGCGTGGCTGGTGGGACGACGGCGGCGGGCGACTGGCTGGGATGCTGAGGCGGGTATTCCGGTGGCAAGACACCCCACGAGCGCCAGCCCGTGCAGCCTTTGCAATTCCCAAAGTCCCTATCGCAAAAGTGGTGCTGGACGAAGGTCAGCCGGCACAGTACACTGAAATTTCATAAGCCCACGACATGGAGTGAACCGCGATGAAGAGTTTCCTTGCCATCCTCACCCTGACACTGAGCGCGAGCGCCATGGCCCAGGGAACTTCGTGCAATGCAGCTGCGGCCGACAAGAAGCTGACCGGTGCCGCCAAGGCGACGTTCATCCAGAAGTGCGAGGCAGATGCCAAAGCCCGACTGGTGCTGGTTTCCACAGAGAAGAAGTACTCGGTTGCGCCAACCAGCAGCTATGGGCATTGCGAGCACAGCGCGTCTGACCTTTGATTGAACTGTCACCGGCCGTCGCTCGCATCGTTCCATTCGAATCGTCATTACGCACCTGAGTCGATCAGGATCAGCTGCGCCACGCGAACCTGTGCAGCGGTCGGTCAAACGATTCGGAATCACGACGGCAAAGCCTTGGCAACGCGAGCAACGGACATTCCTGAATCACGCAGACGGCGTCAAGTTGCCTCTCCAATGCCACGTTTCTCTGCCAAACGAAAAACCCATGACCCGCTAACACGGGAGAACATTGCGACTGCAACAGCGACCGAATAGGCGAGCCTCAACGCCGCTACAGATGTACTCCGCGATGCCGAGCGCCGCCTGAGGGACGTCGCATGGAAGCGGCCTGGTTATTCGGGACGCTGTCAAGCGACCTTGCTGGCCGTGCCAGCGTCCGCTTCAAGCTGCTTGCGGCGCTGGCGGAGCAGCTTTTTCTCGGTTTGCATCACTTCCCACAGGGCCATCATCGGTGCCTTCCCGATGACCGGCTTCTCGCCGCGGCCCAGCTTGTAGATTTGGACGTAGAACCAGTAAATGCCAGCGAAGCCGGAAAGCGTGCGGATCAGCGCGAAGGGCGAATTTGTCGTGAAGATGCTCGTCTTGCGGCGCAGATGCTCTTCCCAGAGCGGCAGCGCATCAGTCTGGCCGTGAAGCAGCGGCTTGACACAGGTAGGGTCGACGCAAACCGGACGCGCAATCCCGAGCATGTCGACGCCCTCATCCAGTGCCGCCTGCATGCCTTCACGTGTTCGCAGGCCACCCGTCAGCATGAGCGGCATTTTCAGCCGGCTGCGCAATGCGCGGGCGAAATCGAGAAAATACGCCTCGCGCGCCAGGGTGGAGGTTTTCTTTGGAGGGGCTTCGATATCGGCTGCCCCGCCCTTTTCACCGACCATCACCGGGCTTTCATAACTGCCGCCCGAGATTTCGAGGAGGTCGACGCCAGCGCGCTCGAGCTTGAGCGCTACCAGGCCGCTATCCTCTGTAGTGAACCCGCCCTTCTGGAAGTCGGCCGAGTTGAGCTTCACGCTGATCGGGAAGCCCGGACCCACCGCCTTGCGCGTTTCAGCCACGATCGACATCAGCAAGCGGGCGCGATTGTCGAGCGAGCCACCATACTGGTCGGTGCGCAGATTCGTCTTCGGACTGAGGAAGCTGGAGATCAGATAACCATGCGCCGCGTGGATCTGGACGCCGGTGAACCCGGCTTCCTTGCAGACGCGCGCCGCCATGGCGAAGCGGTCGATGACCCCGACGATCTCGTCCGCCGTCATGGCCTTGGGCTTGCCGAACTGGCCACCGGGCAGGCCGATCTCGACGGCCGACGGTGCCAGCGGCGTTGCATTGATCACTTTCTGGGTCTGGCGCCCCGAATGTGATAGCTGCGCCCAGAAATGCGCACCGTTTTTCCGGGCGACCTTGGTCCAGGCCTGCAGGGCAGCTAACTGAGCCGCCGACGGCTCGCGATCTATGATCACGTTGCCGGCCCGCTCGAGGTGGTCGCCGTCGACGATGATGTTACCGGTGACCATGAGGCCAAAACCGCTGTCGGCCCAGCCGCTGTGGAGACGCTCAAGCTCGGCAGTTGGCCAGCCGCGGGGATCGGCGAGACCTTCGGTGATCGCGGGCTTGGCTAGACGATTGGAAATCACCGCCCCGCAGGGCAACGTCAAAGAATCTGTCAGTTTGTTAGCCAATGTCGTCTCCCGAGTTGCCGTTGCAGATCCTGTCGTCCCATGCGCCGGGCGTTGTCAAAATAGTTGCATTTGATGGTATGTCTCCGCTAGATATTTGACCCACTCTGCCCCGCCTTGGGTAGGCCGGGCCACCGAGCGAGAGAAATAGCGTTTATAAATCCGGATGATTATCGACTACCGACTATCGACAACTGTCTCGGCGCGGGAAGCAGGCGCGCCAGCAGGGCGGGAATCTCGCTCGCAGGCAGCGGTCTGCTGAAGATATAGCCCTGCACCTCGGTGCATCCTTCGGCCCTGATTTGCGTGAGCTGGTCATCCGTTTCGACACCTTCGGCTGTCGTAGATGCCCCAAAGCTGCGTGCCAATCCGCAAACAGCCTGCACGATGGCCACACTACTTTCGCTCGTCGCAAGATCGCGAATGAAGGATCTGTCGATCTTGATCTTGTCAAAAGGAAAACTGCGCAGATAGCCAAGACTGGAATAACCCGTTCCAAAATCGTCCATCGATATCTTGACGCCGATGTCTCCAAGCTGGCCAAGAAGCGCAAGATTGGACTCGCTGTCCTGGAGAAAGATCGATTCAGTGATTTCCAGCTCCAGCCTCCCAGGCGCCAGCCCGGAGGTGGCAAGGGCATCCTTGACCGCAGGAACCAGATGGCCGCTCCGGAACTGCGCAGGCGACAGATTCACGGCGACCGTGATATGTTCCGGCCAACTTGCAGCCTCTGCACAGGCGCGCTTGAGAACCCTCTCGCCGATAAGATCAATCAATCCGATTTCTTCGGCCAACGGGATGAACGTGCTTGGCGGCACAGATCCACGTTGCGGATCTTCCCAACGTGACAGCGCCTCAAACCCACTGATCCGGTTGGCTTGTAAATTGACCAGGGGCTGGTACTGGATCGCAAGAACGTCTTGGTCGACCGCTGCGCGCAAAGCGATCTCGAGATCCCGACGCTCTTGCACCTGCCGATCAAACTCCGGCTCGAAAACCCGAAACCGGCCGCGTCCGTCCGCTTTGGCGCGGTACATTGCCAAGTCTGCGGCTCTGAGCAACTGATTGGCATCCCGATAGTCGCCGTCTGCAACGGCAATGCCTATGCTGGCGCCAATGACCAGCTTTTGGTTGTCAATGCTGAAAGGCGTCTTGATAAGGTCTATCAAACGCGTAGCGAGCGCAGTGGCTTCTTCCGGTTGCTTATTTCCGAATTGAATGACGACAAATTCATCGCCTCCAAGTCGCCCGATCTTGTCGCTTTCCCGCAGAGCATTTCGCAAGCGACAGGCCAGGTGCTTGAGCACGGAATCTCCCGTCCCGTGCCCGAGCGTGTCATTGATGGTCTTGAAGCCATCCAGATCAATGAGCAGAACCGCTAAATCACCTCCCTGTCGTTGCTTGTGCACAAGCGCTTCGCTCAGCTGTTTGTCGAACAACAGGCGATTGCCAAGGCCCGTCAACGCATCGTGGTGCGCCAAATGCACGATCGTCGCCTGCGATCTCTCGCGCTGCTCCATTTCGCCACGAAGCTGCTGATTGGTCTGAACCAGATCCTTGGTACGGTCGGCAACACGGCCCTCGAGCGCCTCGTTTGCCCGGGAAAGCTCCCCATTCAAGTGGTGAATCTTCTCTTCTGATCGCTTTCGATCAAGCTGCGTGATCACGCGGGCGTGCGCGATGGAAAAGTCGACCGGCTTGGTGATGTAATCATTGGCGCCGCGGTTCAGCGCTTCAACGATGTCTTCGCTCTGGGTCTTGGCGGTCACCATGATGACCGGCAAGGCGCCCGCCGAGTATTTGGATCGGATGTGCTCCAGGACCTCGAGCCCGGCGATGTCAGGCATCATGATGTCCAGGAGGACGAGATCGAAAGCCTCCCGCTCTATCAAATCCATTGCTTCGATGCCACCGCCGGCCTCGGTCACACGAAAACCATGGCGCTCGAAGCGGCGCCTCAGAATGTCGCGATTTTCACGGACATCGTCAACAATCAGCAGCCGCGCCGCGCCCGCATTCGCAGAGCATTGCTTGTCTTCGACTGGATGATCGTTCGACGTATGCTCGACGGCTCGACGCGAGTCCGCGTAGTTGGTTTCCATCTGTGTTTACCTCGTTCGGCAACATGGCGGGCACGATGTACGTCGCACGCGGGGCGAGATGAGGTACGCCGAGCAAGAGCCCCTGGATTGCTCGCGCCGTGGTCGGTGGATTGCCAATGCGTCGCCCTATGAAGTGTCAGGCAGCTTGCGTCTGAATTCTCATTATGGCATCTGTCCGCTGCACAGCGCCGTGCGCTTGCCTCGGCAAGGTGACGGTGACCTTGGTGCCCAGACCCAGCTCGCTCTGAATGGAAAGCTTGCCGCTCATCAAGTGGCAGTACCGATATGCCAGAGGGAGCCCGAGCCTGGCCTGGTCACCGTACTTGCTCGCAGTCTCGTCTTCGGACCGGCCAAAGGTCTCGAACAGGCTCGCCATTTGCGTCTGCGCGATCCCGACTCCAGTGTCCTCGATCAATACAGCCCATTCGTCGTTCCACATGGAAGCCGAAAGCGTGATGCGACCGTTGCTTGTGAACTTCATGGCATTGCTCAACAGGCCATCGACAACGCGCCGCAGCTTCTGCGAATCACAGGCAATCCGCCCTGCGGGAGGCGGCTGCACGAGCAGCTCGTTGCCACTCGCAACGATGGCTGGGCGGGATCGCTTCACCAAGTCCTCGAAGAAATCGGCCAATTCGAATTCTTCGGCGCGAAGCTCTACCTTGCCGGCCTCCAGCCTCGACAATTCGAGGAGGTCGTTGATGAGCCCAAGGAGCCTGAAACCCGCACTTCTTATCGAGGCCAGGTCCGTGCGCTTCTGTGTGTCCGTCCCACCCGCATCCTCGATGAGGATTTCGCTGTAGCCAATGATTGCGTTGAGCGGATTTTTCAGTTCATGGCTCATCTTGGCGAGAAACCCCGATTTCGCCAAGAGCGCGCGCTGTGCCTGGGTGGTGGAGTCACGAAGTTTCCGTTCCGTCGCCAGATGACGCTGCACCTCCTCTTCGAGATCACGCTGTGAATAGACGATGCTCCCAAAATAGAGCGCCATCATCGAGACATAAGCGCTGGCGCAAAGAGTCGATACCAAGCCGAGGACGACCAGGGCGTGGGACGCTACGATTTCTCGAAACCCGATCGTGCTGTAGATGCCGTAGAACAGCGCGAGGTTGGCGACGATAAGTCCACCGACGAAGATTCTCGTCGAACGCCCAGGCAAGTAAAAGAAGCCGAGCAGCGGAGCAGTGACCAGCCACGGCATGATGGGTGAACTGATGCCGCCATATTGATAACAGCCCCAAAAAATGCAAAACATCAGGTTTTGAATCGACAGCAGAGCGAGTGGAACGTACCAACCCGTACGCCGCAAGACCATGGGATACAGCCAGAAGGCAGTGACGCTGAGGAAGAATATCCACCAGGAAAGGTCGGCCTTCCCCTCGACAAAAAACATAAACAGGGAAATCGTATTTCCTAGCAACGGACCGAAGAGATGACTGAACAGAAACATTCGCACGGCCTGCAGGGAGTCCCGCGATTGCGTCAAGTGCGCGGGAATGAACCAATCGACCGCCGCGTTGAGCCTTGGCACGATATCTGTGGACCATTTACTCATTGAATTCACCTGTTTTTCTTGATGGAAGCCGTCAGGCGGCGGCGATGGCCTGTGTGACGAACGGAAGTCGAAGCGTGAATTCCGAACCGTGATTCAGCCGACTCTCCAACGAAATTTCGCCATCGAGCAGTTGTGCGAGCTTCTGGCTCACGGCGAGGCCCAATCCAGATCCGCCGTACAGGTCCGAGTTGACCTGATTGAAGTTCTTGAAAAGGCTCGGAATTGCCTCCGGCGGAATACCTATGCCGGTATCCTTCACGGAGATAAGCAATTGTTCGCGACTCCCTTCTTCCAGGCGCCTCGCGCGCAACACCACTTTTCCATTCTTGGTGAATTTGCCCGCATTGCCAAGGAGGTTGATCAAGATCTGCCGCAAGCGAAGCTCATCGGTCCGAATCATCCCGAGCTCGTCATGCTTCTCCAGTGCAAAAGTGTTCCCGTTCTGCGATATCAGATTTCGACAGGTTGCGGACACCTGCTCAAGGCACTGGTCGAGATCGACAGGATGCAGCGATACTTCGACATCTTCCGAGTCGATCTTCGGCATGTAGAGAACATCCGAGACCAGCGACAGGAGGTGGCGCCCCGCGTTGTTGATGGACCGCAGTTCCTCGACGTCCACCGGCTGCTCGCTCGCCTCGGAGTCCTCCAGCAGGATTTCGCTGTAACCGATGATGGCATTCAGCGGAGTCCGAAGCTGATGACTCATCTTCGCCAGGAAGACGGCCTTGGCGTCATTGGCGCGTTCAGCCTCGTGCTTGGCAATTTGCAGCTTGGCCGCCGTTTCGAGATGCTTCTTGCTTTCCTGTTGCAGTGCCGAATGTTCGACCATGACATAGGCGTAGTAGATCGCCATCATCGAGCTGTAAATGGTGGCGGCACAAACGGAAATCATGCCGGCGGTGGCCAGATTTTCAATCGGTACTCGCTCGGGAAATGTGCCAGTCACGAGATAGCCCGCAGCGAAAGCCGCCAAGTTTGCGCCAATGATGCCAAGAACCAGACGCGGCCGTTCGCTCAAATAGAAGAATCCGAGCATCTGTGCAGTCAAGAACCACGGCAGGAATGGAGAGCTCACCCCGCCGTAAAAAAACGACCCGAATACGCTGACGAAGGTGAGCGAGCAAAAGGAGTAGAGGGCGGGCTTGTACAAATCGCGCGCCATCTTGAGCGCAAGCGGCAAAGTCCAGAATGAGCCGCACACGACGCACAGGGTCCAGAAGACCCAATCGTGCGCAGGCAGCACCTGATAGAGGTAGCCCAGGATTGCGATGGCGCTGAACGGTCCCAGGATGTGGCTGATGACGAAGATTCGCGCCCGCCAATGAGTTGCAGTACTCTTCTGCAGCTCGGCCGGAATGAACCAGTCGACGGCGCGAACCAATTGATCGGTGGATACCACTTGTTGTACCTCGCAGCGAGTGAACCGCTCAAGCTTCGGCGAAACAGGAGTCGACCGGCTCCGTCGCCGCGGCCCGATATCGCACGTACTCCACCTGCGCAAGATCGATCGCCATGCGCAGCCTGGAGGCCAGTTCGCGCACATTTTCGAGACTTTGCGTCGGCATCATTTGGAGTCGCAAGCGGGCGTCGCCTTTGGCGACTGCCGGATATTCCACCAGGTTGGCGATGACCCCCAGCGCAGGCAGCCGACGGCTCACCAGGCGCGCCAAGGCTTCGTCGCCGACAAGGACGGGAATGATGGGCGAGGGATCGCCCATGTACTTCAGGCCTTCGACAGTCAATGCGTCGCGCAGTTGCTCGATCCTTTCCATGAGTACCGAGCGGAGTTGTCGGCCTTTTTCAGACTGAATGATTTCAAATGCCTTCGTGACGGTAGCAGCCTGGACCGGCGAAAGCGCATTCGAAAAGGTCGCCGAGCAACCATAGAATTTGAGATATTGCTTCACCGCCGCCGAATTGCAGGACACGAATCCACCATTGGACCCGAACGTCTTCGAGAAGCTTCCCATGACGATATCGACCTTGCCCAACATGTCCTGCGCGCCGATGAAACCTCGGCCACCCGGTCCCATGGCACCCAGGTCGTGCGCAACGTCGACAAGAAGCGTCGCACCGTACTCTTTGCACAGATCCTGCAGCGTCCTCAGGTCAGGTGTGTCCGAATCCATCGAGAACAGACTTTCGGTGACGACGAGGATGGCGTTGGTCGTGTCCTTCGCGCGGATTCGTTTCAGATGGCGCCGAACGGAGTCGAGATTGAGGTGCCCGTGCAAGTGCACGTTGGGCGTTGCCGAATAGGCGCCTTCTTGCAGGCAGGCGTGAGAGAGGCCGTCCATCACCACGTGATCCGCCGGCCGGACCAGCCCCTTGATGACCCCATAACCGGCGGCCCAACCCGTTGGGTAAAGTGTCGTGTGATCCAGGTTGAGGAATTCGGAGATCGTCTGCTCCAAACGCAGGGAGTACTTGGTGTTTCCCGCCAAGGC
>JAYVRP010000943.1:0-3578 GCA_043776215.1 Rhodoferax sp.
ACGCAGCGATGGTTCGCCGTCGGCACTCACCAGGCCCTGCCCGAACAACATGTTGCGCGTGGTGCGCAACACCTGCGCCTCGCCCTGCACCCAGGCACCGAGCCGGGCCGAGCCCAGGTAGTCGATCTGCAGGCTGATGGTGGGCAGGAAGCGCCTTTCCGCCCCGGCGCGGTACATGTTGCAGCACGGCACCAGCATGTCGGCAAACGTGGCCAGCATGCCGCCATGGCAGATTCCCATCGGGTTCGTGTGGCGCTGCTCGACGCGAAAACCGATGGCCACCTCGTCGCCTTCCAGCTTTCCATACAGAGGCCCGTTGACTGCAAGGAAATCACCTCCGATCTTTGCCAGGCGAAAACCGTCGGGGATCTGGGTGGTGCTGGTCATGGGGCTGGTCATGGGGCTGGACAACGAGATTGAGAGTATTGGCTGGAATACTACTGCCCGTTGCACTTTCGCCGTGTCCCGACCGGGGCAGCTTGCACTCCGCGGGAGCCACGGACCGTCGCGCCTGCGACTTGGCGGAACCCACTGGACAGAAGCGACTATCGGCAACGCCAGCAGATGCGCGCAACTCGTCCAGTTCGGCCAGAACAGCCCTGTGCATCGACGAACGATCAAACCACGATTGCAAAGGTTCATCGACCATAATTTGATCGTCGTACGGGCTTTGCGAGTCCATGGTCAACACCAAAAATTCAGGCCAGGCTTGAAAGCCATTGGGGGGTGGCGGTGACGGCACGTCGGTTCGAATTTCTTGCGGCGGGTGCAGCCCTCATGAGCGACAGAAAAAACCAACGCAATGAACAGCGGGGTATGGGGTGAAACCCCATGGTGAACAGTTGGGAGGGGTACCCGACCAACCAGACCAACCAGGCAGAAACCAAAGACCAGTGCCCAACTCGCGCCCTGAAAAACAGGGCAGATGGGCCCTGCAATCCGCGCGAATTGTAGAAGTGATGCCCAAATTGTAGAAGGCTCAAAAGCGCAAAACCGCTTGGAACCCGCATGGATACTGGAGGCGCGACCCGGAGTCGAACCGGGCTGATCGGATTTGCAATCCGGTGCATAACCGCTTTGCTATCGCGCCGATGTTTCCACCTTTGCCGGTCAACCCGCAAGGTGTGGAGCCGACAAAAAAGGGAAGCGTTAGCTTCCCTTTTTGGAATTATGGAGCGGGAAAAGAGTCTCGAACTCTCGACCTCAACCTTGGCAAGGTTGCGCTCTACCAACTGAGCTATTCCCGCATTTTCAAAGGAAAATTATAACGCAGTTTTCGCAGCCGGCCGGGCGCAGCGGACTACATTTTCACGAACTGCGCAGGTGCGGCGGTGATTCGACACCTCAATGCTTGACCGATTCGACTGCGCCAGCTGCAGCCGGGGCCGGCACTGCTGGCGCGATCACTGCGGCAGCGGGGACAGCAGGCTCTTCCTCTGGCAAGGGAACAGGCATGCGCACCAAGGCAATCTCCAACACCTTGTCGATCCAGCGTACCGGCACGATTTCCAAGGCGTTCTTCACGTTCTCAGGAATGTCCTGCAGGTCTTTGGCATTTTCTTCCGGTATCAACACGGTCTTGATACCTCCACGCAAGGCGGCCAGAAGTTTTTCCTTGAGACCGCCAATGGCGGTCACTTCGCCACGCAAGGTGATCTCGCCGGTCATGGCAACATCACCGCGAACGGGAATTCCTGTCAAGGCGGACACAAATGCCGTCGTCATGGCGGCACCAGCACTCGGCCCGTCCTTCGGCGTCGCACCATCTGGCACGTGGATGTGAATGTCCTTTTTCTCGAACACTTCGTCCTTGATGCCGAGCCTGGCCGACCGACTTCGGACCACGGTACGCGCCGCCTCAACCGACTCCTTCATGACATCACCAAGGGAGCCAGTGCGGGTGATGACACCCTTGCCAGGCATCAATGCTGCTTCAATTGTCAACAAGTCGCCGCCCACTTCGGTCCATGCGAGTCCGACCACTTGCCCGACCTGGTTATGTTCCTCCGCGCGACCATACGTGTACTTGCGGACACCCAGAAAATCGTTCAGGTTATCGGCAGTAACCTCGACCTGTGCGACCATTTTCTTGAGCTGCAGTCCCTTCACGACCTTACGGCAAATCTTGGACAACTCGCGCTCCAACGAACGCACACCCGCCTCTCGGGTGTAGTAACGAACGATATCGCGCACAGCAGCTTCTGTGATGCTGAGCTCCGCCTCTTTCACACCGTTGTTCTTGAGTTGTTTTGGCAGCAGGTACTTGATGGCGATGTTGGCTTTCTCCTCTTCCGTATAGCCGGAAAGGCGAATCACCTCCATGCGATCAAGTAACGCCGGGGGAATGTTCATCGAGTTGGACGTCGCGACGAACATGACGTCGCTCAGATCAAAGTCGACCTCGACATAGTGGTCACCAAATTTGTGGTTCTGCTCCGGGTCCAGAACCTCCAGCAATGCACTCGATGGGTCGCCCCGGAAGTCGGTACCGAGCTTGTCGATTTCGTCCAGCAAAAACAGCGGGTTGCGAGTTCCCACTTTGGCCAGGCTTTGGAGAACCTTCCCCGGCATGGCACCGATGTAAGTGCGGCGATGGCCTCGGATTTCCGCTTCGTCGCGCATTCCCCCCAGCGCGACCCGCACATACTTGCGCCCGGTTGCCTTGGCAATCGACTGCCCCAACGAAGTCTTGCCGACACCGGGTGGCCCAACGAGGCAAAGAATCGGGGCCTTGACCTTGTCGACACGCTGTTGGACGGCAAGGTACTCAAGAATCCGGTCCTTGACTTTGTCAAGGCCAAAATGGTCTTCGTTCAGGACGTTCTCGGCATTTCCAAGGTCGTGCTTAATCTTTGTCTTGGCTGCCCAAGGCAAACCGGCAAGAACATCAATGTAATTGCGCACCACAGCTGCCTCAGCAGACATAGGCGACATCAGCTTGAGCTTCTTGAGTTCACCCTCTGCCTTTTTCAGGGCGTCCTTGGGCATCTTTGCCGCCTTGATCTTTTTCTCGATCTCGTCGATATCCGCGCCGTCCTCCCCCTCGCCAAGCTCCTTCTGGATCGCCTTGACCTGCTCGTTGAGATAAAAATCCCGCTGATTTTTTTCCATCTGGCGCTTGACCCGACCACGGATCTTCTTGTCGACATTCAGGATATCGACCTCGCGCTCAATCTGCTCGAACAGGTTTTCGAGCCGTTCCTTCACGCCCGAGAGGCTGAGTACCGCCTGCTTGTTGTCCAACTTGAGTGGCAAATGCGCCGCAATCGTGTCAGCCAGGCGACCGGCATCATCAATGCTGGAAATGGACGTGAGTATCTCGGGCGGAATCTTCTTGTTCAGTTTGACATACTGGTCGAACTGCTGCATCACCGCTCGCCGCAGGGCCTCGATCTCGCTGGCCTTGCCATGTCTGGAGCCCAACACCTCGGAGGCGACTTCGACTGGCGTCACATTGGCTGAGAAGTACGTCTCGCCTTCCTCGATCTGGTTCACGATCGCACGCTGGTGCCCTTCGACAAGCACTTTCACCGTGCCATCCGGCAACTTGAGCATCTGCAAGATCGTGGAAACACATC
>JAYVRP010000944.1:0-3575 GCA_043776215.1 Rhodoferax sp.
TTTCAGGCTGATCAGGAAGACATCACCCTCGCCGGCCTGAAACGCATTCACCCGGGCCTGGCGCTCGTGCATGGGGGTGCTGCCGTCCAGGTATTGGTAACACACACCGCGGGCGTCCAACTCCTTGCGAATCAGGCTCAGGTGGTCCACAAACTGGCTGAACACCAGCGCTTTGTGGTGGTTGTCCAGCAACTCGTCGAGCAGCTCGCCAAATGCCGCCAGTTTGCTGCTGGGCAGGCCCAGCAGCGGCGCCACCAGTTGCGGGTTGCAGCAGGCGCGACGCAGCTTCATGATCTCGGCCAGTATCTGGATGTACTGCTGGCCCCCACCGGCCTCGGTGTCGGCCAAACGCGCCAGCGCCTCGCGCCGCAGCGCTTCATACAAGGCGGCTTCTTCGGCAGAGAGCTCAACCAGTCGCAGAATTTCGGTGCGAGACGGCAGCTCGGACAGCACCTGCGACTTGGTACGCCGCAGCATGAAGGGCGCAATCAGCTTGCGCAGCCGGTTGCGCGCGCCGGCGTCTTGCTGGCGTTCGATGGGGCCGGCGTAACGTTCGTTGAATTGGTCCAGCGAGCCGAGCAGCCCGGGGTTGATGAAGCGAAACAGGTTCCATAACTCGCCCAGATGGTTTTCCACCGGCGTGCCGGAGCAAATCATGCGGAAGTCCCCCTGGAGCGCCATGGCGGCCTGCGAGCGCTTGGTCTGGTGGTTCTTGATGGCCTGCGCTTCGTCGAGCACGATGGTGTGCCACTGCACGGCGGAAAAATACGCAACCTCCTGCTGCAGCAAGCCATAACTGGCAATCACCAGATCGAAGGCATGGAGGTCGGACAGTGTTTTTTGGCGATCACCACTGCCAAACACCGTCACCTTGAGGGTGGGCGCAAAACGCGCGATCTCACTGAGCCAGTTCAGGCAGACCGAGGTCGGCGCCACCACCAGCGCCGGCCCTTGCGGTGCACGCTCCAGCAGCAGCGCCAGGGCCTGCACGGTTTTGCCCAGGCCCATGTCATCTGCCAGGCAAGCCCCCACGCCCCAGTGGGCCAGCCGACTGAGCCACAGGAAGCCGCTGTGTTGGTAGTCGCGCAAGTCGGCCAGCAAGGTGCTGGGCAACACGCTTTGCAAGCTGTCGAGCGCGCGCAGGCGCTCCAGGTGCTCTTTCCAGAACTTGTCGACCTTGAGTTTGCCCGCTTCATCGGCCATCTCTTGCAAGGCGCCGGCCGCCAGTCGATGCACACGCAGCCCCTTGCCACCGCGCTCGGCGTAGGCCTGCAGTTCGCTCAGGCGGCGCCTAAAAGCGTCGGTCAGGGCCAGGAACTGGTTGCCGCCGAGATGGATGAAACGCCCGCGTGCGCTCGCGTTGAGCTCCAGCAACTTGCCCAGGTCCATGACCTGCTGCTCGTCCACCGTCAGCGCACCGGACACCGTGAACCAGTCCACATCGCGCTTGATTGACACCGAAAACTGCTTGCTACCGAGTTCACGGCTGAGCTTGAACTTTTCCCCCTCCGGCCAGGCTATAAGCACCTGCTCGGCCTGCGCCTGTAATTGCAGCAGCAGTTCCAGGCAAGCCTCGGTCTCGTCCACCAGGCGCTCACCATGGGCCTCCACTGCATCACGCAAGACCGGGCAGGCCGCCACCAGTGCAAGGGCGGCGCTCACCTCCTGCGCCAGTTGGCGGCGCGCCTGCATGGGTTTGCCGGCGATCTCGGCAATCACCGTCTCGGCGCCCGCACCCGGCGCATAGTAGGGGCCTTGCGTGGCAAAGGGGCGCATCAAGAGTGTCACCCGCAAGCCTTCACCGGCGGGCATCAGGTGCACATGCAACCGGGAGTCGGCCTGCATTTGTTCCATGTGGGAGGGCAGGACGTCCAGATCCGACTGAATGGTGATGAGGGAGGAGATGGAACGAATCGCCGCCAGCACCTGCTCTTTGGCGCGTACTGGCACCCGCAGCGATTCGCCCAGAATGTTGCTGATGTGGCGGTGTTCTTCCGTGACCTCGATCACGCGCAAGCGGGTCGGGGTTTCCTTGCTCACCACGACCGATTCGCGTCCGATCGGCGGCTGCAGGCGAAGCGTGAGGGTGTCGGCATCGGTCTTCTTGATCTCCAACTCCAACTCACCGCGCACGATCTCGACCCGTACCCCTGCCGGGTCGGTCCAGAACACCAACGGGTGCCCTATCAGACCGGCCAACGCGTGGTCGCCGTCGAGCACATACGTCACACCACCGTAGTAGCCCTGATCCTCCGGCTTGATCATGGCGCAGACCTGGCGGTCCTGCGCGGTCAGGTAGTCGATCGTGCCGGCTTCTTCGAGCAAGCGTTTGAGTGCCACGGCTCGGCCGCCGCTCCAACCTGCCTTGCCCTTGCGCTTTTGCTCACGCGGATGCAGCGATGCACCGAATTTCGAAAGGTGCAATTCCCAAATGAGCCGGGATTGCGCCGCACCAGTCGCATCTGCCGCACCAGCAGTGGTACTCAGCTTGGTCAGAGCCGCCAATTGGCGCTGCCAGGGTTCCTGGCGCTCAAACCAGTCGCGCAAAGACCCCAGACCCCTTTGCTGGCGCAGTTGCGCGGCGCGGCCCAGAAATTCCGAATGACCAGGTGTACCCACCCTGCTGCTGGTGGACCCCAGCAATTCTGCCGCTTGCACCGCGATGAAATGGATACCCGCCGCCTCGGCTTTCATGCCCAGTTCGGCCAGCGCCGCATCTTGCAGCAGGCTCCGTGGTGCGCCGACCCAGTCGTCGATCAAACAAGCCAGCAGCTGGCCCACCGGCTCTGTGAGTGCCGGCTGACTATCCCGGTCAATGACCTTGCCTGCACCCCTATCGACACCGCTGAAGTAGTGCAAGCGGGTGAAGACCGACAAGTTGGTGCCCGAGGTGCGCAAGCCCAGAGCAATGTAGGCGTACGCCTTCATCTTCAGCTTCTCGTCGCCGCTGCGCAGCAAGGCAAGCACATGCAGATAACCACAAAAGCCGCTGAAAATCGCCTGCCGTTTGCCGCTTGCGGAACGGAATGTTTTCAGCGCGGCCTCAAAACCCGTGATGGCGCCAGCCTGATCGCCTTTGAGCAGCCAGACGGCACTGCGAATAAGCTGCGCACTGGCATCTTCGCGCGCGCCCACCAGTTCGAGCGCCTGATCAAAGCGGCCACACAGCAGGCAATGTTCGGCGTAGACCGACATGAAAGGCACTGCATGGGTTTTCGAGGCGCCAAGCAAGCGCTGCGCCGCCTGCACCAGGGGGGCCACGGGAAGGAGCTGATTCAAGGCATCGCGCAATAGGAGCGACAACACTTCTTCTTGCGCCTGGGGCAGCAGCAGGGCCAGGAATTCAGGGTCAAACGGCCGCCCGAAGAGTTCGATGTAGGGGTGCAGATCGTGGCTATAGGTGATTTCAAAAAAGGACAACAGGCAGCGCTGCACCTCCGGCATTTCCCGTTGGCGCAACAAGGCCATGCGAAGCATCACACGGGCGTTATGTGCATTGGTGGGATAGGAGCGCCCGATGGAAAAATTCACCCGATCCACTGTGTCGACGGCATCACAGATCCTGTTGAAAGTGC
>JAYVRP010000945.1:0-12419 GCA_043776215.1 Rhodoferax sp.
AGAAAGATGCGGTTGGAGCAGCTGCGCCTGCTCCGGCGTGAGGCAACCCAGCTGCAGCCGGATTTCGCTCACCCAGTCGGCCGCCAGCACACCCGGCCCGCCGCCATTGGTCACGATGGCCAGGCGCCGGCCGACCGGGCGGTAACGCGAGGCCAGGCATTTGGCGGCTGAAAAAAGTTGCACAAAGGAGTTCACGCGCACCGCGCCCGCCCGGCGCAAGGCCGCATCAAACACGTCGTCGCTGCCCACGATGGAACCGGAGTGGGTCAGCGCCGCACGGTTGCCGGCGGGCTTGCGGCCCGCCTTGAGCACCACCACCGGCTTTGAATTGGCGGCGGCCCGCAGCGCGCTCATGAACCGTCTGGCCTGCGTGATGCCCTCCATATAGATCACGATGCTGTGCGTTCGGACGTCCGAGGCCAGGTAATCGAGTACCTGGGCCATGTCCACGCAGGTGTTGGGCCCCAGGGACACGACGGTCGAGAACCCGACGGAATTCTTTTTCGCCCAGTCCAGGATGGACGACGTCAAGGCCCCCGACTGCGACACCAGCGCCAGCGGTCCGGGCGCGGCCAGCGGACCGGCGACGCTGGCGTTGAGCTGGGTGTGTGGGCGCTGGAAACCCAGAGAGTTCGGGCCCAGCAGGTGGATGCCATCCCGGCGCGCCACTTTGTGTAATTCGGCGGCCAGATTGCCATCGATACCGCTGGAGATGACCAGTGCCGCGCGGCACTTGATACGCCCCGCGATTTCGAGCGCCGCCATCACCTCGGTGGCCGGCAAGGCAATCACCGCCAGGTCGGCCCGGGCCTGGGCCAGGTCGGCAAGGGTGCCGCTGAGGTGGGTGTCGATGAAGGTCAGTGTGCCGTCGAAGCGCTGCGCGGTCAGCGATAGCAGGAGTTCCCGGGCCTGCAGCGTGCGGGATGCGGGCTCGCTGTCGCCCCCCGCGAAGACGGCGATGGAGGCGGGGGAGAAAAGGGGGGTGAGAAAGTGTTTGTCCATGCAGAGTGTTCCGGGCATGTGCCCATCATGCGAGGCAGCTTACCGCGATTCGGGGCCGCCGGCCTGCGATTGGATCAACTCCGCGTACCTTGAAAGGCCGGGAATATCCGTTCACGCCTATGATTGCAGGTTGCCCGCACCGTAGCGCAGCGCCTTCGCCTCTGCGGGCCCGACCCTCGCCCCTGTTGCCCATGCCCCCAGCCGATCCGGACACTGCCCGCCTTTCAAGCCTGCTCCACGCGCAACGCATCAGTGTTCGTGGTGCCCGCACGCACAACCTGAAAAACATCGATCTCGACATTCCACGCAACCAGCTGGTGGTGATCACGGGGCTGAGTGGTTCGGGCAAATCCAGCCTGGCTTTCGACACCTTGTACGCCGAGGGCCAGCGGCGCTATGTGGAAAGCCTGTCGACCTACGCGCGGCAGTTTCTGCAGTTGATGGACAAACCCGACGTGGACATGATCGAAGGCTTGAGCCCGGCCATTTCGATCGAGCAGAAGGCCACCAGCCACAACCCGCGCTCCACCGTGGGCACGGTGACGGAAATCCACGATTACCTGCGCCTGCTCTATGCGCGTGCCGGCACGCCTTATTGCCCCGAGCATGACCTGCCCCTGCAATCCCAGACCGTGAGCCAGATGGTGGATGCCGTGCTGGCCTTGCCGGACGATACCCGCCTGATGGTGCTGGCGCCGGTGGCACGCGAACGCAAGGGCGAATTTGCCGACGTGTTCGCCGAGTTGCAGGCGCAAGG
Source organism: Rhodoferax sp. (assembly GCA_043776215.1). Lineage (GTDB taxonomy): Bacteria > Pseudomonadota > Gammaproteobacteria > Burkholderiales > Burkholderiaceae_C > CAISIP01. The sequence goes on from JAYVRP010000945.1 coordinate 1,760, forward strand.
GTATGTGCGGTTTCGAGTCGACGGCGTGGCGCATGAGTTCGACGATCTGCCCAAACTCAAGAAAACCGAAAAACACAACATCGACGTGGTGATCGACCGCGTCAAGGTGCGCTCCGACGCCGACCCTGCGGCCCGTACGCAGTTGCGCCAGCGCCTGGCCGAGAGTTTCGAGGCGGCGCTGCGGCTCGCGGACGGCCGCGCGCTGGTGGTGGAGCTCGATGCGGCCGACGCGCCGGGTGGCGTACCGGGGGCCTCCAGGGAACACCTGTTCAACGCCAAGTTCGCCTGCCCGGTGTGCAGCTACTCGATCACCGAGCTGGAGCCGCGGCTGTTTTCGTTCAACTCGCCGATGGGCGCCTGCCCCGCGTGTGACGGTATCGGCACCATGGAGTTCTTCGACCCGGCGCGGGTGGTGGCGTTCCCGTCGCTGAGCCTCGCCAGCGGCGCCATCAAGGGCTGGGACCGCCGCAATGCCTACTATTTCGCCATGCTGGAGAGCCTGGCGAAGCACTACCGGTTCGATATCGACGCACCTTTCGAGAGCCTGCCACAGCCGGTGCGCGACGCCGTGCTGCAAGGTTCCGGCGAGGAGGAAATCAAGTTTTCCTACGTCATGGATTCCGGTCCGTCGCAAGGCAAGCGGCAAAGCCGCAAGCACCCGTTTGAGGGCATCCTGCCCAACATGGCACGGCGCTACCGCGAGACCGATTCGGTCGTCGTCCGGGAAGACCTGGCGCGTTACCGCAGCACCCAGCCCTGCCCGGAGTGCGGTGGCACCCGGCTGCGCCGCGAGGCACGGCATGTGAAGATCGGCGAAGGCGCACAGGCGCGGGCGATCTACGAGGTCAGCCACACCACCCTGCGCGACTGCCTGGCCTATTTCAGTACGCTGCACATGGCCGGCGCCAAGGGCGAAATCGCCGACAAGGTGGTGCGCGAGATCGGCCTGCGGCTGAAGTTCCTGAACGATGTCGGCCTGAACTACCTCAGCCTGGACCGCAGTGCGGAGACCCTCAGCGGGGGTGAGTCGCAGCGCATCCGGCTGGCGTCCCAGATCGGCTCAGGCCTGACCGGGGTGATGTACGTGCTGGACGAACCCAGTATCGGTTTGCACCAGCGTGACAACGGCCGCCTGATCGACACCCTCAAGCACCTGCGCGACATCGGCAACAGTGTGCTGGTGGTCGAACACGACGAGGACATGATGCGTGCCGCCGACCACGTGATCGACATGGGTCTGGGCGCCGGCATCCATGGCGGACGCGTGATTGCGCAAGGCACGTACGACGACATCCGCTCGAACACCGAGTCGCTCACCGGCAAGTACCTGGCCCGGGTGCTGCAAATCGCCGTGCCGAAACGGCGCACGCCCTGGTTGCCGACGGTAAGGCAGGAGGCCGAAGCGCCCAGGGCCGGCTCGCGCGGGCCCGCCAGCAGTGCCGCACAGGCCTGGGCCGAGCGCCATGCCGCGCACCGCGCCACACAGGGCGACCTGCAGGCCATCCGCGTGATCAATGCCACCGGCAACAACCTGCGCGGTGTCTCGGTGGAGTTTCCGGTCGGCTTGCTGACCTGTGTCACGGGTGTCTCGGGTTCGGGCAAGTCCACGCTGGTCAATGACACGCTGTACAGCGCGGTGGCCCGCCAGATCTATCGCGCGCATGACGAGCCTGCGGCGCACCAGGAGATCCAGGGCATCGAGCATTTCGACAAGGTCATCAACGTCGATCAGTCGCCGATCGGGCGCACGCCACGCTCCAACCCGGCCACCTACACCGGCATGTTCACGCCGATCCGGGAACTCATGGCCGAGATGAACATGGCGCGCGAACGCGGCTACGGCCCGGGCCGCTTCAGTTTCAACGTCGCCGGTGGTCGCTGCGAGGCCTGCCAGGGCGACGGCGTGAAGAAGGTCGAGATGCACTTTCTGCCCGATGTGTACGTGCCCTGCGACGTGTGCCACGGCCAGCGCTACAACCGCGAGACGCTGGAGGTGCAATACAAGGGCCGCAACATCGCGCAGGTGCTCGACCTGACGGTGGAGGCCGCAGCCGAGTTCTTCAAGGCCGTGCCTACCATCACGCGCAAACTGCAGACGCTGCTGGACGTGGGGCTGTCCTACATCAAGCTCGGGCAGGCCGCCACCACGCTGTCGGGCGGCGAGGCGCAACGCGTCAAGCTGGCGCTGGAGTTGTCCAAGCGTGACACCGGGCGAACTCTGTACATCCTGGACGAACCCACCACCGGACTGCATTTCGCCGACATCGCGCTGCTGCTGCAGGTGCTGCAACACTTGCGCGATGCCGGCAACACCATCGTGGTGATCGAACACAACCTGGACGTCATCAAGACGGCCGACTGGCTGATCGACATGGGCCCGGAAGGCGGCGCCGGTGGTGGCCAGGTGGTGGCGGTGGGCACGCCGGAGGCCATCGCCGCCCATCCGGGCAGCCACACGGGGCGTTACCTGCAACGCGTGCTGCAGGATTCCTGACCGCTGCCGTGCCCCGGTGTGCGGGATCTTGCGCAGCAGCTTCAGAGCGCCTTGCGCGTGACGGTGCAAGACGGCCTTCGGCGTGTACTTCCCGGCGCTCGGCCCACGCCAATGCCTGCCTTCAGACTCACGGACGCGAGCGTTTGTGGCAAGGGGGCGCTGGCCGCGACGCCGTGCGGGGTGGTGTGGCCCTGGGTGCCTCTGCCGCACCGCAGCAATACGCAAAACGGAATGCCTGACCTGGCAGCCGAAGCCGTTTGGCCCGTTGCCATGCCGCCATGCGTGTCACGATGACGAACGGGGCAATCGCGTTTTATTGACGTTTATCAACAAGGGGTCTTTCCCCTGTTGACTTTGGGGCTGTGCTCTCAACAATGAGTAACTGTATGTTGCAGTAAGGTTTGCACGATCAAAGTCGGTCCGTCGCGGACTTCGAACCGATTGCGCAAATAGCGACAACAATAATTTTGCCCGAGGAGTTTGTATGAACGTCGTTAGTCTGTCTCTCTGGACGCGTGCCTTGTCAGCCGGTCTCCTGGTGGTTTCGGCCCTGGCGGGCTGTGGCGGCGGAGGTGGAAGTGGAGGTAGCGGCGCCGCAGCTCCCGAGGGCGGGTTTCCCGTCGTGACCGGCTCGTCGCCGATCACACTCACTGCCAACACCCCGCCCGCGACCTTCGCGGCGCTCACGCCGCAGGTCACGATCGGTAGCGTCACGATCAACAGCCCGCCTGTGGTGCGTTTCGCCATCACCGATGCGGACAAGAACGCCATCATCGGCTTCGGCAACACCAAGCAGGGCGTAGCCTGCGCCAGTTCCCGAGACAACCTCTACACCGTGGCGCCACAGCTCGCCAACCTGCAGTTTTCGCTGGCCAAACTGGTGCCTGCCACCGCCACCGCGCCGAGCCGGTGGGTCAGTTACATCGTCACCACGGCCCCGAGCAAGAACAAGAACACCGGTGCTGACGTTGCAGCGACTGCGGGCAGACCGTCCAGCGACAGTACCGGCACCCTGGTCGACAACGGAAACGGCACCTACCAATACAGCTTTGCGCGCGACATCACCACGACCAAGGCGCAGGTGACGGGCATGACCGATGCGACCGGCCTGGCCGATCTGGGCGGGGACGACCTGACCTACGACCCGAACGCCGTGCACCGCCTGACCATCCAGGTCTCGGGCGACGCGTGGGGCAGCGGCAAGCAGACCAAGGACTGCGCGGTCGCGGCCGTACCGACCGCGTTGCCGATGCTCAATCCGGTTGATGCGATCTACGACTTCATTCCCGCGACCGGCAAGGCGGTCACGGCGGCGGACCCGAGTCGCGACATCACGGCCACCGCGAACTGCAATAGCTGCCACCGCAAGCTCGGCGGCATTCCGGGCGACAGCCTCGAGAGTTCCGGTGCCGCGTTCCACGGTGGCGGTCGCAACGAGGTGCGCTACTGCGTGGTCTGCCACACCGAGCAGCGCAAGTACGGCCAGACCGAGGCGGTCCTCAATGCCGCCACCAATACCTTCAAGGACTCTGCTGGCGGCTCCGACGTCGCCAAGACCAGTACCTACCGGGTCAACGACCGCCCGATCGGCAACCTGCCCAACCTGATCCACAAGATTCACATGGGCAAGGGCCTGGCGAAGCAGAATTACAACTACGCTGGGGTTCAGCCCAACGAAGTGGGTTATCCGCAGGATGTGCGCAATTGCACCAAGTGCCATGACGGCACATCGGGTGCTTCGGCCACGTCGTCATCGAGTGCCCCGACCGTCAAGACCGCGCAGGGCGACAACTGGAAGACCACACCCAGCGTCATCGCCTGTGGCGGTTGCCATGACGGCATCAACTTCAAGACCAGCACGGGCGTGACGCTGGCAGACGCTGCCAACGGCCTGTTGACCAGCAATACGGTTGGTTTCGGTGCCCACGGTGGTGGCCTGCAGGCCGACGATTCCAAGTGCTCGAGCTGCCATACGCCGGGCAATATCGATATCCAGCACACGCCGGTGACACCACCCAACGAAGGCAGCTTCCTGCACGTGGCGGGTGGGCTGGGCGGCCCGAACAACCTGGGTGGCAATAACAACACCAATGCGGCCTGGATCGCGTCCAACACCAGCCGTCTGCCGGCCGGCGGCATCAAGGTCAGCTACGACATCAAGAGTGTGTCAAGAAACAGTTCGATGCAGCCCGTGATGGAGTTCCGTCTGCTGCAGAACGGCGCCAAGGCGAACCTGAAGGTATTTGACACGGCTGCCTACAACCTGCTCTCCGCAGCTGACAAGCTGACCTATCTGGCCAGCCACGAGATCTGGGACAACTTCATGGGCGCACCCAGCATCTACTTCGTATTCGCGGTGCCGCAGGACGGTATCACCGCGCCGGCCGACTTCAACGCGTCGGCCAGTGCCTACCTCAGGAGCATCTGGAACGGCACGGCAACCGGCACAGGCGCCGGAGCATTGACCGGCCCCGATGGCGACGGTTATTACAAGGTCACGCTGACCGGTGTCAAGGTGCCGGACAACGCGGTCATGCTCACCGGTGGGGTGGGATTCTCGTACGGCGTCAGGACCACCCTGCCACTGACGCAGACCAACCTGGTTGACTATCCGGTTTCGGCATCTCCGGTGCCCCTGGGGACGACCGACGCGGCCGCAACTGCGCTGCAACTGCTGCCCAGCATGCCCAACAAGATTGGCGGCTTGATTGTCATTGCGCCGAATGCCCAGAAAGTGGCCAGTGCAGGTGCCGCTGCGGGTGGAACCGGCGGCGCCTATGCCGGACGGCGCCCGATCGTTGAGGATGCACGCTGCAATGCCTGCCACCAGGAGCTCGGCACCTTCACCGAAGACGCGTTCCATGCCGGCCAACGCAACGACGGCACCTCGTGTTCGTGGTGCCACAACCCGAACCGGACCAGCAGCGGCTGGTCGGCGGACTCGGCCTCGTTTGTGCACTCGATCCACGCGGCCAACAAACGCACGGGCAAGTACACCTGGCACGCGACGCAGGAAACCGGGAAACAGATCGAGGGCTTCTACGACATCGCTTATCCGGGCGTACTGGCGCAGTGTGAGACCTGCCACCTGCCTGGCACCTACGACTTCAGCGCCCCGGCCTCGGCCAGCGCCATGCCCAACCGTCTGTACCGGACGGTGGCCAACGGCATCTTGAATGGCACAGCGGGTGTCTTGACCGCCGGATGTAGCGTGTCGCTGACCAGCGACTGCATGCAGACGGCGCTCGGTGCGTTCTCGATCGCGCCGGATGTGGTGAAGGACAACGTCACAAACTACGGCTCGGGCTTCACCTTCAACGCCGGGCTGACGACCAGTGGCGGAGTGGCGTCGCAGACGGCGCGCCCAGGTGCTGCGGCATCACTGGTGAATTCGCCGACCACCACAGCGTGCTTCGCCTGCCACGACTCCACGGTCGCCAGGCTGCACATGACGACCGCTGGTACCGGTTCGATCTATGCACCACGCAGCACCGCGCTGGGCACCGTCGAGCAATGCTCGCTGTGCCATGGCCCGGGCAAGGTTGCCGACATCAAGGTGATGCACTCCAAGTAGCCATCGCATGCACTTCGTCTTCGCAAGAAGCAGCGGACCGGGGTGCGCGCAAGCGCACCCCGGTCCTGCTTTGCTCTACGCCCTTGCGCTGGTGGCGGCCCTGTCGTCGGGCACAGTTTGCCTGGCTGCCGGTCACCCAACGGTCCCCGGCAGCGCCGCTTCCGCAGCATCGGCTTCGGCCGCGCACAAGACCAAGGCCGGCAAACCGGTCAAGGCGCTGCCCGTGGTCGACATCAACAGCGCAAGCCGTGAGAAGCTCAAGACGTTGCCGGGCATCGGAGATGCCGAAGCGGCGAAAATCATCGCCGGGCGTCCCTACCACAGCAAGGCCGACCTGGTCACCCAGCAGATTCTTCCGGGCGGGGTTTACATCGCGCTCAAGCGCCGCATCATGGCCGGGCAGAAATCCGTTCCACCACCAGGCAGCAAGGTCAAGTCATGAATCGTCAAGCAAAGGTGTGTCCATGAAGAATCACGGGATGTCACGCCTCTGGGTCGGCCTGCCGGGCGCATGCCTGCTGGTATTCGCCCTTGCGGGCTGTGGTGGTGGCGCGACCGGCGTCGCCAGCCCGGCTCCCGTGGACGCACCGACCTCGGGCATCGCCACCGGTTCGACCGGGCTGGCGGCTGCGAGCAACTTGACGATCACCGTGACCAAGGTGAGCATCAACAGCCCGCCGGTGGTCGAGTTCACGGTGGCCAACGAGGCCCGCAACGGCATGACCGGGCTGGTCGCGGCCGACCTGCGCTTCAACATCGCCAAGCTGGTGCCGGTGTCCAACGGCGAGCCGGCGCGCTGGCAGAACTACATCAACCGCGCGCGCAGTGGCGCCGTGCAGGGCAGCCAGGAACGCGCCGCCACCGGTTATGTCTTCGGCACGCTGGTCGGCCTGGGCAGCGGGCGGTATACCTACACTTTCGCCACCGACATCACGAGCCCGGCGGCCAACCCCTGCCCGGCTCCGTGCACCGACGCCGTCGGCAAGGCCCTTGACATCACTTACGCACCCACGGCCACGCACCGCGTCACGATCCAGCAGGCCAACAGCGCCTATCCCGAGGCCACCGGCGTGCTTGACTTCGTGCCGGCCAGCGGCATCGCGGTGCAGCAGCGCGAGGTTGTCTCCACCGCCACCTGCAACGGCTGCCACGGCGAACTCTCGGCCCACGGAACGCGCGTGGACACCAAGCTGTGCGTGACCTGCCACAACCCGGGCTCCTGGGTGGCTGGCGCGCCCGCCACGACGGTGGACTTCAAGACCATGGTGCACCGCATCCACTACAACACTGACAACACTGGCACCAAGCAGTTGCCCAGCGTCATTGCCGGCGTGCCCTACAAGATCGGCACGACGGACTTCTCCAAGGTCGTTTTCACCCAGGACGCGCGTAATTGCACGCGCTGCCATGACGGCACGCCCGGCGCGGCCAATGTGACGGCGCAGGGCAACAACTGGAAAACCGAGCCCAGCATCGAGGCCTGCGGGTCCTGCCACGACAACGTGTATTTCGGCGCTGTGGCGGACGTGGCACGGCCGTACCAGACCAAGGCGCACTCGGGCGGCGTGATGACCGACAACAGCACCTGCGCCTCGTGCCATGCGGCTGGCAGCTTCACCGACAAGAAGGACATCGTGGTGGCGCACAACTTCCCATCCAGGTTCAAGGCGGCGGCGGCGAAGTTCCAGTACAAGATCCTCAGCGTCTCGCCGACCACTGCGGGCAGCGCGCCGGTGATCACGTTCTCGGTCACCGACCCGACCAATGGCGGCCTGGCCTACGACATCAAGACGGCCAAGGCATTCACCACGGGGGGAGGCGTGAGCCGGCTCGCCCTGAGCATTGCCTGGAGCACGAAGGACTTCGACAACGGCGCCAGCGGGCAGTCTTATGGCCAGCCGGTGAACATCGACGCCCTGGGCGCCGGCGTCACCTGCAATGCGTCCTTCGTCTGCACGGCCACTTCGCCGGTGGTGATCCCCGCCGGCCAGACCGGCACGCTGCGCGTGACCGTGGACGGGCATCCGGCCGGCGACGTGACCACCGCAGGCACCTTCACCGACCGTCTGATGGTGAAGAGCGTGTTCAAGGACGCTGCCATCACCGGCAGCGTGGCGGCGCGGCGCACCGTGGTCGACATCACCAAGTGCAACGCCTGCCACGACATACTCAGCCTGCACGGCAACAACCGCACCGACGAGATCCAGGTGTGCGCGGCGTGTCACAACGCCAGTGCGACCGATGCCGCGCGGCGCCCGAACGCGGCCGGCGTGCTGACCGGTGGCGTGGACGGCAAGCTCGAGGAGTCGATCGACCTGAAGACCATGATCCACGGTATCCATGCGGGGCAATCCGGCAAGGGCGGCTTCCGTACCAAGGGCATCACGGTCTACGGTTTCGGCGGCAGCGTGAACGATTTCAGCAGCGTGGCGTTCCCGGGCCGCGTCAGCGACTGCGCCGCCTGCCACGTCGGCGACTCCTACCAGCTCAGCGGTCTGTGGGCAACACCGACGGCCAGCGGCATTCTCGGCAATACCGTCAGCACCGGCGCTTCGGCGAGCGACCCGTCGGACAACCTGCGGATCTCGCCCACAGCAGCGGTATGCGCCTCATGCCATGACGGCACAGTGGCAAAGGCGCACATGCAGGATGTCGGCTCCGGCGCAAGTTTCTCGGCCACGCAGGCGGCACTCAATACCACCGTCGTCGAGAACTGCACGCTCTGTCACGGGCCCGGCCGGGTCTATGACGTGAAGCTGATGCACCGCGTGAAGTAGGTGCGGTGGGTGGAGCCGGCGCATGGGCAATCGGCGATGCGCGCGGCACGGGTACACGGATCGAACGAAACATGGCTGACAGGCAGGCTTAGATGAACATTACCAAGACACTGTCGTGCTTGCTGCTGCTGCTCGCAGGGCTGGCTGGATCCTCCACAGTGCTCGCCCAGAGCGCCGCGACCGCACCGGCGGACGCGGCGTCCGCGCCGGTAGCGCCCGGCCAGGGCACCCAGTTCAGCGCCAAAGGCGCGGACACCTGCCTGGGCTGCCACCAGGACGACGAAGGCACGTACGCGGGCAAGGCGATCTTCAAGTCCAAGCATGGCCAGCGCGGTGACAAGCGCGCGCCGTTCGGTGCTGGCGGCCTGCAGTGCGAGGCCTGCCACGGGCCCGGTGCCGCACACTCCGCCAGGGGCAGCAAGAAGAAGCTCACCATCAACAGCTTCAAGCCCGACTCCTTTCTGCCGGTGGCGCAGCGCAACCAGTCCTGCCTGACCTGCCACGACGGCCAGTCGCGCACCGCTTGGCATGCCGGCGCGCACGAGCGCAACCAGATCGCCTGCACCGATTGCCACAAGGTGCACGTCGAGCGCGACCCCGTGCTGACCAAGAGCACCGAGGCCGATGTCTGTTCCACCTGCCACGCCAAGCAGCGGGCCGATTTCCACAAGCCGTCCGCGCACCCGGTGCGCCAGGGCCGCATGGCCTGCAGCGATTGCCACAATCCGCATGGCTCCAGCAACACCGCCATGCTGGCCAAGCCCACCGTGAACCAGACCTGCTACACCTGCCACGCCGACAAGCGCGGCCCGCTGCTGTGGGAGCACGCACCGGTGACCGAGGATTGCGGTCTTTGCCATACCCCCCACGGATCGGTGCGACCTGCCCTGCTCACCAAGAGCCCGCCGCTGCTGTGCCAGCAATGCCACGCCGCGGCGGGCCACCCGGCACTGGCGCGCACTGGCGCCGCGCTACCCGCGGCCGGAGCCGCTGGAGGGGTGTTCCTGCTCGCCGGCAGCTGCACCAACTGCCACTCCCAGGTGCACGGGTCCAACCACCCGTCGGGCGCCAAGCTGATGCGATAACGGACGGAGCACCAAAGCGCCAACACGGACCTGCGACCATGACAACATCCAGCCAATTGCTTCTTCTCGGCACGCTCGGTGCCCTGTCCGCGGGGGTCGCCGGCAACGCGCAGGCCCAGGTGGACACCTCTGCGTGGAAATGCGAGTCCTGCCCGTTCGAGGTGGGGACGAGCGGCACCGTGGACGTCGGGGTCGGCCATCTGTCCGACGCGTCGGCCCGATTTGGCGACTTCACCGGCCTGCGCCGCCAGGGCGCGTACGCCGCAGTCGGCGCGGACCTGCGCGCGCGCGATGCGGACGGGATGTTTGGCAATTTTTCCGCGTCCAACCTCGGCCTGAATTCACGTGCGCTGTCTGCCAGCGGGGGCCGCGAAGGCAGTTATTCCCTGCGCCTGGGTTACGACGAGTTGCCGCATTACCTGAGCGATACGGCCATGACGCCTTTTCTGGGCGGGGGCACCGGGCAACTGACACTGCCTGCGGGCTTTCCCGGCGCCACCACCGGCGCGATGCCACTGGCCGGCACGCTCCAGGGCGCAGACCTGGCTTACAAGCGCCGTCGCCTGGAGCTGGGTGCGACCGTGCTCACCGACCTCGACTGGAGTTTTCGCATCGGCATGAGCCACCGCGTGCGCGAAGGCACCCAGCGCAGTGCGGGCTCGTTTTTCACCAATGCCGCGCAACTGGTGGCGCCGGTGGACCAGACCACCGACGAGATCGAGGCCTCGGC
>JAYVRP010000946.1:0-3550 GCA_043776215.1 Rhodoferax sp.
TTCGACGCTACGCCTTGGCCGTCGGCCTGCTCATACTGCAGATGCTGGCGCATGGCGCGACCTATACCAGTGCGTCCACCGCCTTTGCGTGGATTGATCCCGCCGCGCATACCAAGGTGGGCCACCTGACGACGCCGTACAAGTTCACGGGCGGCGGAAGCACCGGCTGCGGAAGCACGCCTCCCACTCTGGATGACACCATCAGCGACGTGATTCCGATCGGTTTCACCTTCACCTTCGGTGCCACCGCCTACGCCAGCGTGCGGATCCAGACCAACGGACGGTTGCAGTTTGGCAACGTGACCTGCGGTTACGGCACCAATGCGATCGGGCCGCCACAGACCTACCCGTACCTGTACCCCGATGCGTCGATGAATGCCACGATGAAGGTCTTTGGCGTGGACCTTGATCCGACCAGTCTGGCCGACGTGGCCAACTACCCGGCAGCATCTGCAAAGACCACTTGCACCAGCTCAGCCACGTGTTACGTCAGCTACGCCGTTGTAGGCGCCGCACCGACGAGGCAATTTGTGGTCACCTGGAAGAATGTGCCGGAGTGGGTGACCGCGAGCAACACCAGTGGCTCGTTCGACTTGCAGATCATCCTGAACGAGAACGGAACTTTTGTTTATCAGTACGGAACCATCACGCACGGCGGGTCGGGCTCGGCGCAGATCGGCTGGCAGCTGAGTACCAGCGACTTCGAAGTGCTCACGTTTGGCGCGGCGACGGAGCCTGCGCCAAACACAGCCATCCTGTTCTATGTGCCCTCGTCGGCACCGCTGGCCGAATACCAATTCGAGCAAGGGGCCTGGTCGTCCGCAGGCGCAAGCCAGGTGGTGGATTCTTCCGTGGGTGCGCGTTCCGGCTCGTCCACAGGCAACACCCAGACCACTGGCGTTGGCAAAGTTTGTCGGGGTGCGTCGATTCCCTCCAACACCAGCGCGGCAACGGTGGACGCGATCAAGACCGGTGTCCGGTTCGGCGATGCAGGCGTGAATATGCTGGGGCAGGGCACGGTCACGTTCTGGTACCGGTCCAATGCCGCCTGGAGCGGTGCCGGCGCCAAGTCGGTGCAGTTGCTGGACGCCGGGCAGACCAGCGGGCAGTGGTTCGCCCTGACAAAAACCGCCAGCGGGACCTTGTTTTTCGAGGTCACTGACAGCACAGGCGTGGTGCGATCGGTCGAAACCGATGTGCAAGGTTTTGCGGCAGCTACCTGGGTGCATATTGCGGTGCGCTGGAACTTCAACGGGCTGGCGGCCGCCAACAGCGACACGCTCAGCATTTTGATTGATGGGGCGGCACCGGTGGTGAGCGCCTTCACGACCACCGGCTCGCTGTCCACATCGCTCGATTACCTGTCCGTGGGCGACAACCCGTCGGGGTTGACCGGCACCAAGGGTTCGGTGAACTCGGCCGATGGAACGATCGATGAGTTGCGTATCTACAACCTGGAGTTGACCCAGGCCCAGATCGGCGGCGTGAGTATCCAGACCCGCGCCTGCGCAAGCCTGGTCGTTGATCACTTCGAGCTGCGCCATCCGTCGTGGTCCGGGCTGGCCTGCGCGCCGGGTAGCCTGACCGTGGTGGCGTGCGCCAACGCGGCCTGCACCTCGCTGTACACCTCCGGCGTCGTGGCCAGCTTGAGTGCCAGTGGGGCATCCACACTGTGGGACCCGGCGATCGGCGGAGCAGGCATTGTGATCGGTTACGGGCAGAGCAGCGGGGTCAAGAGTTTCTACACGGCGGCCGGAACTGCGACCTTCGACATCGCGGGTACGGGAGTCCCGGTGCTGGAGAGTAATGCCAGGAAATGCGATGGGCTTGGTGGTGCCTGCAGCTGGACTTCGGCGAACGGCGGTTTGCTGTTCAGTGTGCCCAATGCCGGCCTGGTCACCGCCGGCAAGCCGGTGGGTGTGGCGCTGCAGGCGGTGCAATCGTCGGGGCCCACACCGGGTGCGGCCTGTGTGCCGGTGCAGAACCTGGCTGGTGCCGGGCTCAAGGTGTGGAGCGCGCCGGTGAGTCCGGCTGGTTTTGCCGCGTCGACCCTGTCCGCCGGGGTCACGGTCGGAGGCACGCCGCAGGTGTCGAGCGCGGCGGCGGGTACCTACGTTTCGACGCCCTTGGCGACTCCGGGCAGCAGCAATGTCACGGGCCTGGCTTTCGATGCCAGCGCCAGCACGACCCTGTGGCTCAAGCATGTGGACGCGGGACAGTTTTCCTTGTTGGCCACGCTGTCCACCACCAGCACGGGCACCATCCCCGCGCTCACCTTGTCCGGCAGCACGTCGGTGCTGAGCGTGCCTGTCGGTTTCGGCGTCGCAGCGGCGTCGGTCAGCGCGCCGGCGGCGGTGCAAACGGCGTGCGCGGGGGGCCTCTCGGTGGGCTGCGATGCCGTGGCCGGCGCCAGTACACGCGTGGGGTCCGCAGGCAGCACTTTTGCCAACACGGTGACTGCCGCCGTATGGACGGCCGATGGTGACAGCGACCTGACGGACAACCCGGTGGCCCCCAGTTATGCCGGCAGCGTGACACTGGCGCCGGCGCTGGCGGGGCCGGTGGGCGGCACCGCGGGCACCATCGCCAACACCAGTGTGACGCTGGCGGCCGGCACAGGCATGGTTGCTGCACAGAGCTGGACGCAGTCCGGAGCCATGCGCATAGGGGCATCCGGGGTTTACCTGCTGCAGACCGTGACGGGCCAGAGTGCCGTGTTGGGACGTTTTTCGCCGCGCAACTTCACCACCACCGTCACTGCCCAGGGTTGTGGCAGCTTCACCTACTCCGGGCAAGCCATCCAGACGCTCACCGTGCGCGCCATGGATGCTGCCGCCACGCCCGCGGCCAGCGCCAATTACACCGGCGCCTTTGCCCGGGCGGTGACCCTCTCCGATGGGGCGGGTTCGGGCGCCGGGATATTTGGCGCCAATACGATCGCGGCGGCCAGTTTTGCCGCGGGGTCGGCCACGGCTTCGCCGGTCTTCACCTTCCTGACCCGCAAGACGGCACCACTCACGCTGCAACTGCGGGTGTCCGACGGCGAGGTCAGTTCATCCGGCTACACGGAGGGCGTGGCGCTTGTCCGTGGTGGACGCCTGCAACTGAACAACGCTTACGGTTCCGAATTGCTCGCCTTGCCTATGGCACTGGCGGCCGAGTACTGGAACGGCAACAACTACACGACCAATACGCTGGACAACTGCACGGTACTGCCGGCATCCAGCATCGCCATGGGAAATTACCAGAAGCAGTTGGCTGCCTGTGAAACGCAGTTGACGCCCGCAGGCAATCTGGTTTTTTCCGCCGGCAAGCCGACAGGGGTCGGTCTGGTTCTTACCAAGCCGGGAGCCGGCAATGCCGGCAGCGTGGACCTGTCGATCAACACGACTGCCACGGCTGCCGGAAATACCTGTGTCAGTGGCACTCCCGGCGCCGCGGCGGCGGCCAACCTGCCCTGGTTCGGATCGCCCACGCCGGCGCGGGCCACGTTTGGCGTGTTCAAGAGCCCGATCATCTATGGCCGTGAAAACTACTGAGTGTTGTGAAC
>JAYVRP010000947.1:0-3542 GCA_043776215.1 Rhodoferax sp.
GCCCTGCGGGAGCGTGGGGCCGGGCAACAACCGCTGCGGGCTGCCGATGTTGTTGGTGGGGCCATAAGCCACGGCAAATCCGCCACCCGGCAGACCGACCTGCCCCAGCACGCTGGCCAGGCCGACCGCCGCCCAAAAGGCCTGTTCGCCATGGTCCGCTCGCTGCAACGACCAGGAGACGTTGACCATGCTGCGCTTGACGGACATCTCGGCGGCGAGGTCGCGCAGATGTTGGGCGCGCACGTCGGCAATAGGCGCGGCCCATTCAGCGTTCTTGACCACGCCATCGGTCTTGCCGAGCAGGTAGTCGCGCCAGCGCTCGAAACCCACGCAATACCGTTGCAGGAAGGCGTCATCCTGGCGACCAGCGAGAATGGTTTCGGTGCTCAGCGCCAGCATGATGGCGACGTCGGTATTGGGCCGGACCGGGATCCATTCGAGGGCGTTCGCATCGAGCTGCAGGTCGCTGCCCACCGGGCTGAAGTTGACGAAGTGGCAACGGGCGCGGGCCATTGCTCGCAGGCCTTCGCCGGTGCGGTGTTCGGATGCAGAACCGGAGCCGACTTGCGAATTCTTCGCGGGCACGCCGCCAAAACTCACGAACAGGCGTGTGTGTTTGGCCAGCACGTCCCAGCTGTGGTGGTTGCCCATCAACTGGTCCATCGGCGCCACCACATGCGGCATCACCACCCGACCTGCGCCCAGGCTGTAGCTGTCCTTGCTGAAGACGTAACCGCCAAGTGTGTTCAGAAAGCGGTGCACCTGGCTCTGGGCGTGGTGGAAGCGCCCGGCGCTGGACCAGCCATAGGATCCGCCGAAGATGGACTTATTTCCGTGTGTGGAGATGACTTGCTTGAGTTCCTCCGCGACCAGATCAAGCGCGTGTTCCCAGCTCACTTCGACAAACGGCTCACGTCCCCGGCCGCTGCCATGGCCGGTGGACGCCCCACGCTCCAGCCAACCCCGACGCACAGCCGGGCGCTGAATGCGCAGCGGCGAGCGGTAAGCCTCCCACATGGCCGGGCCGATCGGCGAGGGCTCCGGGTCATCCTTCCGGTAGGCCAGGCCCACGGCATCATCGCCCTCGCGCAAGACATCATAGGCACCCCAGTGCGATGTGGCGAGTTCCTTGTTGATGGGTGTCGTCTGCATGCTGCTCTCCGCGTCGGCCTGATGGGGCAATGTGTTAGTATATTCGTTAATTGGATACGGTTGTTCTGCATTCAGGAACGATAAGCATCCATTAGAAAATAGCGGGGAAGCGCATGTCGATAGTTGTTCAACCTCTACTAGGTGTCAAGGTCATCGAGTTCTGCCATGTGGCGGCGGGCCCGTTCTGCGGCATGTTACTGGCCGATTTCGGGGCACAAGTGGTCAAGGTCGAGTCGCCCGAAGGTGATGCCATGCGGCAGTGGCCCCCTTTAAGCGAGGGCTATAGCGAGAACTTCGCGGCGCTGAATCGCGGCAAGCAGTCAGTGGTGCTGGACCTGAAGGATCCACAGCAGTTGGAGCAGGCCCGCGCTCTGGTTCTGGAGGCCGACGTGCTGATCGAGAACAGCCGCCCGGGCGCGATGCGCCGCCTGGGCCTGGGCTGGGACTGGTTCGCCTCGCGCAAGCCGTCGCTGGTCTATTGCTCGATTTCCGCCTATGGGCAGGATGGCCCGCGCGGGCCGGAGGGCGGCTTCGACCTGACCATCCAGGCCAGCGCGGGGGTGATGAGTGTCACTGGCGAACCCGACGGCGCGCCGGTCAAGGCGGGGGTTCCCCTGGTGGATTTCACGGCCGGCCTGTATGGCGCGTTTTCCATTGCAGCCATGATCGCACGTGTGCGCGGCGGCGGGCCGGGCGGGCGGCTCGACATACCCATGTTCTCCACCACCATCGCCATCTCGGCGCTACAGACCAGCGAGTATTTCGGCACCGGGCGCAATCCGCGAAAGCTGGGGTCGGCCCATCCGCGTAACGCGCCTTACCAGGCCTACCGGGCCAGCGACGGTTATTTCGCGGTGGCGGCCGGCAACAACAAGCTGTGGCAGCAGGTGTGCGAACTGACGCCCGCGCCGGAGTTGATCGACGATACGCGCTTCTCCACCCCCACCCTGCGTGCAGCCAACCAGGCCGCTCTGGCCGCGCTGCTGGAAGCCCGCTTTGCGCAGCAGCCGGTAGCGCATTGGCTCGACACGTTCGGGCCCGCCGGCGTGCCCAGTGCGCCCATCAACAGCTATGCCGAGGCGTTGGCCGATCCCCAGGCGAAGTACCTGGAGTTGGTGCAGCCCATGACCTTGCCCAACGGCGTGCAGACGCGCACGGTGGGCTGCCCGGTCAAGATTGATGGCGCAGTGGTGGCCGTGAATACGCGCCCACCGGCGCTCGGCGAACACACCGGGCAGGTTCTGTCGACCCTGAAGGGCGCGGGCCACTTGGTTAACGTGAAATAACTTTCATGATGCGGGGTGTAGCGTGAGCATCATGGCAGTTAGCTATTGATGTTTCCACAGTTCATTACACCGTTCGGGCTGAGCTTGTCGAAGCCTGTCCTGAGCCTGCCGCAGGGCCCTGGCGAGCCCTTCGACAGGCTCACGGCGAACGGAACAAATATTGTCGCGAAATGGGGAATCCTCAATAGGCGCCGGCGCCGCGAGCGGCCACGAACCCACGACAAAGGAGTGCACATGTACGAAGATCTATTGCTGTATATCGACGGTGAGTTCATCCAGGGCGGCGGGCGCAGCGCTCAGGATGTCTTGAACCCGGCCACCGGAGACGTTCTCGGCCACCTGCCGCACGCCAGTGTGGCCGATCTGGACCGCGCGCTGGCCGCCGCAGCGCGGGTATTCGAGGCCTTGAGAACCGTTTCCCCGATGGAAAAGAGCCGCGTGTTGCGCGGCGTCGACGCGCTTACGCGCGAACGCGCCAAGGATATCGGTCGCAACATCACGCTCGACCATGGCAAGCCGCTGGCCGGAGCGGTGGAGCTCGAGGGCCAGCGCATCGGCGCCACCGGCAACCTTTGGCAGCCGACCATCCTCAGACGCGTTCCGGAGCACGGCAAGGTGATGTCCTGGAGGCGTTCGGCCCCATCGCCCCCTGTGTCCCCTACAAGGACCTGGACGATGTCATCCGGCGCGCCAACAGCTTGCCTTATGGGCTTTCGTCGTATGCCTTCACCGGCTCCACAAAGCATGCGCTCAAGATCCAGAACGGCCTGCAGTCCGGTGCGGTCACCATCAACCACTTTGGCGGCGGCCTACCCGAAGTGCCGTTTGGCGGCATCAAGGACATTGGCATGGGCAGCGAGGGTGGCACCGAAACCTTCGACGGCTACCTCACGACCAAGTGCGTGACCCAGATGGACTGAAACCCTATTTGCCGATCAACCCGGACCCCACCCAAAGGACAAACACCATGTTGCGTACCCACGACCTCAACGTCACGCAGGATGTCGAATCCCTGTTCCACCCCTATACGCCGCTGGCGATGCAGCGCGAAACCGGGCCGCTCGTGATGACCCGCGGCGACGGCATCTACGTGGAAGACGACCA
>JAYVRP010000948.1:0-3540 GCA_043776215.1 Rhodoferax sp.
ATCCGCCACCAGTTGCGGCTCGGCCATCAGGCAGGCGCCGAACGCACCGCGCTGCACCCGTTCGGACGGGCAACCGCAGTTCAAGTTGATCTCGTCGTACCCCCATTGCTCCCCCAGCCGCGCACAGTGCGCCAAGTCAGCCGGCTCACTGCCGCCAAGCTGCAGCGCCACCGGGTGCTCCTCGGCGTTGTAGCGCAAGTGGCGCGGCACATCGCCATGCACCAGCGCGCCTGTGGTGACCATTTCGGTGTAAAGAAGAGTTTTTCGGGTCAGCAGGCGATGAAAGTAGCGGCAATGGCGGTCGGTCCAGTCCATCATCGGGGCGACACTGATGCGCCAACCGCTATGACGTTGATTCGATTGAATTTTTTCAGTCACTGAAAACTTTTGAAATACCCGTGTGCAGACAAAAGCGCACAGACGGTGCTCACATCGGGTTCGCTGGCTTCACACCCGAACCTCGATGGTACCTTCGACTCCAGGCGCGAGGCGCACCGTTGGTCAACCGGCATGAAGGCCCAGGCCAAGGGGACGCCGAGCCGCCTGTCGCGGCTTTTCGACGGCCGGCTGCCAAAAGCCAGTACGCCCCGACGTTCAGGTCAGCCGCGCTGAGCGTTCTGCTCGTACCTTCGGATCTCGAACAGAACCTCACCGAGGCTCATCTCTCCGGCGTCCAGGAGCTTGCCAAGCAGATGCTCGGTCAAGGGTTTGTGCCGCGCCAGCACGGCCTTGGTTTCACCGTACAGACGCTCACTCTGTGCTTCAATGATGTCACGGGTTTGTGTATCCGGCGCAGCGCCACCCTCCTGGTTGCCCTTGCCGAGCACGCCAAAGTTCAGGCGCGTCTTGCGGTACATGCCCATCTCGCCCACCGCGTGGTGCAGTAACTGTGTCACGCGCGTGATGTCGTTGTGCGCACCGTTGGTCGTGCCTTGCTCGCCGAAGAAAATCTCTTCGTTGGCCATGCCGCCCAGCAACACACGCACATCGTGCTCGATGTCGCCCCTGGTCTTCAACAGGTTGGTGCCCTGCTTGTGGAACACGAAGCCCAATGCGTTGTTGCGCGGGTTGGCCTTGAGCGATATTTTGATGGTTTTCATGCTCGCAATCAGGCCTTCCCAGTTGTCGTGGGCCAGTGTGCGTTCGTGTTCCAGGTCCACCAGGAAATGCCCGAGTTCATGCACGGCGATGATGCGACGGTCACGCTCGCGATCCTGCGTGGTGTGGGTGTTGACGTTGCCGACGAGCACACGCTCGGCCGCCTGCATCAGGGTGCCGGCACCTATCATCTGGCCCGCCTGCACTGCGCTGATCCCGGCCTGATTGACAATGGTTTCCAGATCGGCCGGACTGCGGCCTTCGGTCACGTCCACAAGGTGGCGCAAGTCCAGGTCGGGCAATACCTTGTTGGAGCGCTGGTCCAGATAGTGGCTGACGATTGCCAGCCGCTCTTCGCTGTTGGGCATGCGGAAGTCCACCTTCATCTGAAAGCGCCGCAACATGGCCTCGTCCATCTGCATGGTTTCGCTGTTGAAGTTGCTGGCCACGATCCAGATGATCTCTGCGTCGCTTCCGGTGCGCACACCGTCCAGCACCGACAGCAGCGTGTTGGCCGTGTCGTCGTCGAACTTGCGGCGTCCGCCACGCTTCATGAACAGATCCTGCGCCTCGTCCAGGAAGATGATGCACTGCTTGCGCCGCTTGGCCATCGCCATGATGCGGCCGAGTGTCTTCGAGCCCCCGGCCACATAACCCGTTTCCAGGTTGGTCGCCGAGTGGAACAGGATCGGAAGCCGCAGTTCCTTGGCCAGGTAGCTGGCCAGCTTGGTTTTGCCAGTGCCGGCAGGGCCACTGAACATGACGTTGAAGGGTTTGCGAATGCCGTATTCCGCATACGCCCCGCGGCGCTGGTATTGGTCCTTGATCTGGGCTACCTCGGCCTTGATGTCATCCATCCCGACCAGGTCGTCAATGGAGCCGTGCACCTGCGTCGGCTCGATGAACTTGAGCGACTTGAACTGCACTTTGAGCTGGAAGTACAGGAAGGCCAGCAGGCCTAGAGTGAGCGCAGCCGACAAGACGCCGCTGACACCAGCCGTCCAGCTATTCTTCTCCGACAGCGGGCGTGCCCCGGCGAAGTGCAAGTCCAGCCGCTCGAAGATTTCCACTGCGCCGGCAGGCAGCTCGCTGCGCGGTACGAAAACCAGCTTGCTGCCCCACGCTGCGGTGGTCGCCTTGCCCGTGAAAATCGCAGTCTCCATGTCGCCGGGGTAGTACGCATGGTTCCGGCCCTGCGATTCGATCAGCACGATGCGCTCGGACACGCTCCATGTCAGCGGTTCGTAGACCACGACAATGCGCTGCACCGGGTTCGTTTCCAGGAAGCCCAGCAACGAGCCGCTTCCCAACACCACCGGCAGCGTGTGCTTGAACGCCCACGGACCATCACCCGGCTGGCCGGCAACCGCCATGGCCTTGACCTGCTCCGCCACGGCGGCTTGTTTTCGGACGAAGGTGAACGAATACATGGCAGTTGCGGGAATCAGCAGCGCCATTGCCAGAATCGTCAACTTGACGGCGAGCGACTGGAACGCGAACCAGTCCAGCAGCCGGCCAGCGGCCTTCTTGAGGACACATGGAGCATCGTCAGGAACACCGTCATCTATATCGTGGGTCTTATCGTCGTGGTTGGATTCCTGCTGAGTTTCTTCGGCCTGCGCTGAAGCACTTTCAGCACTGCGACTCGCTGGCGGTACGCGATACCGAAGACGTCGAAGATCGCGCTCCACTCCATCAGGTCGTCGTGCCCGATGACGGCGGTGCGCAGTTCCAGACTGCGAAGCGGCGAATGGGTCACTGCGACGCCGGAGAGGTGCAGCAAGGGGACGATCTGCCTTGCGAACGCCTGCTGCACATCGCGCAGTGTGCTGGCGGGCATCAGGTAGGCGTGGCCGATGCGGTGGTCGCGGTCCAGCAGGTATTTGAGCCTGTCGATGACTCTTCGAGTCTTCGCAACTCACCTGCTCAGGTCGGTCATAACGAGAGAGACTTCTTCAAAAAGACCGATGCTTCTGCTCAATTGCATCAAGTGCGACCTCCTCAGTCCGGTCGAATAAGTGATCGTAGGGCGGAGGTGTCTTGGGTCGGGGCAGGCAAGTGCGTCAGCAATTCGGCCAGCGTGAGGATACGCCAAGGGGTCTGCCCGGCCAGGGCCAGCAGGTCGGCGTCGCCGGTCACCAGCGCATCGGCACGCCCGGCTGCCGCCAGGTGCAGGAAGGCCAAGTCATCCGGATCGCGGCACGGCGGCACGCCGGGCGGGGGTTCAGGTACGGGCACCACGGTGGCTGCCGGCAGGTAATCGGCCAGCAGCTCGGCCTGGTCTTCGGCCGAAAGCCGGAACTTCGGGTACGCCAGCACGCGCACCAGTTCGGCCACGGTCGCGCGGCTGGCCAAGGGCAGCACCTGGCCGGCATGCCATGCGTGCCGCACGCGCACCCCCGGGCCGCGAGTGAACAGCAACGCAGAAATGACAACGTTGGT
>JAYVRP010000949.1:0-3531 GCA_043776215.1 Rhodoferax sp.
AGGCCGAGCCGCTCAAGATCGCATTTGCCTACGTCGGCCCGGTGGGTGATGGCGGCTGGACCTTTGCCCACGACAGCGCGCGCAAGGCCCTGGAGAAGGAATACGGCGACAAGATCGTCACGTCGTTCGTCGAAAACGTGCCAGAGTCGGCCGATGCCGAGCGCGTCATCCGCGACATGGCCGGGCAGGGCAACAAACTCATTTTCGGCACCACCTTCGGCTACATGGAGCCCATGCTCAAGGTGGCGGCCGATACCAAAGGTGTGATGTTCGAACACGCCACCGGCTACAAACAGGCCGAGAACATGCGCACCTACGACAGCCGCACCTACGAAGGCGCCTACATGGCGGGTGTGATCGCTGGCAAGATGACCAAGACCAACACCTTGGGTGTGGTGGCGTCGGTGCCGATTCCGGAAGTCATCCGTAACATCAACAGCTTCACCCTCGGCGCGCAGTCGAGCAACCCGAAGATCAAGACCAAGGTGGTGTGGGTCAATGAATGGTTCAGCCCGCCCAAGGAAACCGAAGCCGCCACCTCGCTGATCAACGGCGGCGCCGACATCCTGTTCCAAAACACTGATTCACCGGCCGTGCTCAAGACCGCGCAGGACAAGGGCAAACGTGCCTTCGGCTGGGACTCCGACATGACGGCTTATGGTCCCAAGGCGCACCTCGCCTCCGCCATCATCAACTGGGCTCCGTACTACATCAAGGCCACCAAGGACGCGCTGGACGGCAGCTGGAAGGGCGGCACGGGCGTGTGGTGGGGCCACAAGGAGGGTGCGATCGACATGGTGTCCATTGCCGAAGACGTGCCGGCGGAAACCAAGGCCAGGATCGACGAGATCAAAGCCGGCCTGAAAGCGGGAACCTTCAGCATCTGGAAGGGCCCGATCCTGGGCCAGGACGGCAAGGAGATCCTGGCCAAGGACGCCGTGGCCGATGACAAGTTCCTGGGCGGCGTGAACTTCTACGTCAAAGGCGTCGAAGGCAAAGTGCCTGGCGGCAAATAAGTCTTTGCGCGGATCGTCAAGCTGCACAAGGCTGCCTGCGGGCAGCTTTGTGCTTTGTGGAGACTCTCATTGAACGTCAAACCCGTATCCCCCGATCGGCTGCCGGATCTGCTGCGCAGCATGCCAAAGGCCGAGCTGCACATGCACATCGAGGGCTCTCTGGAGCCTGAGTTGATTTTTGCGCTGGCCCGGCGCAACCAGGTGCCATTTGCTTACCCGGATGTGGATGCACTCAGACGCGCCTACGTGTTCAACAATTTGCAGAGTTTCCTGGACGTCTACCATGCGGGCACCACGGTCTTGCGCACCGAGCAGGACTTCTACGACATGGCGCACGCCTACCTGGTACGGGCCCACGCCGACCATGTGCTGCATGCCGAGATATTTTTCGACACCCAGACCCACACCGGCCACGGAGTGGATGCCGGAGTCGTCATCCGCGGCCTGCACCGGGCTTGCCAGGCTGCGGCCACCGAATTCGGCATGTCGGCGTCGCTGATCCTTTGTTTTCTGCGGCATCTGAGCGAGACCGAAGCCTTCGAGTGCCTGGAGCAGGCCATGCCCTACCGCGACATGCTGGTGGGCATCGGACTGGCGTCGAGTGAACTCGGGCACCCCCCGGAAAAGTTTTCGCGGGTGTTTGCGCGGTGCCGGGAACTCGGTTTTCGACTGGTCGCGCACGCGGGCGAAGAAGGCCCGCCGGCCTACATCTGGAGCGCCCTCGATATGCTCCGGGTCGAGCGTATCGACCACGGGGTGCAGGCCATGCAGGACCCGCTGCTCATGCAGCGTCTGGTGCGTGAACGTATTCCCCTGACGGTGTGCCCGCTGTCCAACCTGAAGCTCTGCGTGTTTCCGACGCTGGCCGAGCACAACCTCGGGCGGCTGCTCGACGCGGGTATTGTGGCCACGGTCAATTCCGATGACCCGGCCTATTTTGGCGGCTATATGAACGAGAACTTCACACAGACTTTCGCCGCGCTCAGGCTGTCGGCGCAACAGGCCTGGCAATTGGCCCACAACAGTTTCCAGGCCAGTTTCCTGGAGGATCGGGTGCGGCGCTCGTACCTCGACCAGCTCAACGAAACCTTCGAGACGTTTCGGTAGAGCTGCCGCGGACCACCGGGTTCGACCCGCCAGCATGGCGTTGCAGAGGCACGCGTAAAGGCCCATAGAATCGGTGCCAAGGCCCGCTGCTCCGGCGGGCCTTGATGTTTCAGCCCGGAGCCATGTAGAGGACCACCATGTACAAAAACCTCGTTGCCGCGCTTGCGGCTGCCTGTTTTTCAATCCCCGCTTTTCCCGCCGGCCAGGAGCCGCTCAAGGTGGGTTTTGTGTATGTCGCCCCGCTCACCGAGGCCGGATGGGTGCACCAGCACGACGAGGGTCGCAAGGCCATGGAGCGTGCTCTCAACGGCGCGGCGAAAACCGGACCGCCGCTTCGTGTGCAGACCACCTACGTGGAAAACGTCGCCGAGGGCCCGGACGCCGAACGCGTCATCCGTGACCTGGCGCAACAGGGTCACCAGTTGATCTTCACGCCCAGCTTTGGTTACATGGAGCCCACACTCAAGGTGGCACAGGAGTTTCCTGGCGTGCGCTTCGAGTCCATCACGGGTTACAAGACCACGCCCAATGTGGCAGTGGCCAACGCGCGTTATTACGAGGGGCGATACCTGGCCGGCGTGGCCGCAGGGCGTATGACTCGTACGCACCTGGCGGGTTACGTCGCGGGTTTTCCGATTCCCGAGGTGTTGCAGGGCATCAATGCGTTCACCCTGGGCATGCGCTCGGTGGACCCGAAGGCGCACGTGAAGGTCATCTGGATCGGCACCTGGTTCGACCCCGCACGTGAGCGGGACGCAGCCATGACCCTGTTCAACCAGGACGTGGACGTGGTGTCGTTCCACACGGGCTCCAACGCCGTCATGGTCGCGGCGCAGGAACGCGGCCGCATGGCGGTGGCCTACCACTCGGACATGCGTTCCGTGGCACCGCAGGCGCAGATCATCGCGGTCACCCACGAATGGGGTGACTATTACACCCGCCGGGTGCGCGCCGTGCTGGAGGGCCGCTGGACCAGCGGCAGCCTCTGGGGCGGCATCAAGGAGGGCATGGTGCGCGTGGGGGACTTCGGGCCGCAGGTGCCTCGGGCCGTGCAACAGGAAGTGCTGGCGCGCCAAAAGGACATTGCTGCCGGTCGCCTGCATCCCTTCACAGCCCGTGGCGCGCCAGTGCTGGACAACCTCGGCCGGACCGTGATTGCTGCTGGCCAGACGCTGACCGACCGGCAGTTGTCGGGCATGGACTGGTTGGCCCAGGGTGTACTGGGCACACTGCCCGTTCGCTGACAGGTGGCGTCTGTACTGGAGCGCGCAAGCAGGTGTCGGCGGAATGGAGGTTATCGCCGATTCGATATGGGCAGGCGCCCGGTTCTTGCGTATGCTGTGAACCCATGAAGTGTTATCGGGCGTCCCTTCTGCGTTTCGATGCCAACCAGCAGGCAGTGTTCGAG
>JAYVRP010000950.1:0-3530 GCA_043776215.1 Rhodoferax sp.
TCCTTGCTGAGCCACGAGTTGAACCAGCCGCTGGCCGCGATATCGAGTTACGCGATCGGCTCGATCAACATGCTGCATGGCATTCCGGAGCCGGACAGCCCGCAGTTGATTGCTCAGGCCCTGCAACACATCGCAGAGCAGGCCCAGCGTGCCGGTCGCGTCATCAAGAGCGTGCATGATTTCGTACGCCGGCGTGAACAGGCGCGGGAGCTGACGGACCCTCAGCGCATCGTCGACGCCATCATGCCCTTGGTCGTGCTGCAGGCCCGCAAGTTATCGGTGCGGATCCTGATCCGGCTGGAGCCGGATTTGCCGTGCGTCTGGTGCGACCGGACGATGGTCGAACAAGTGTTGTTGAACCTGGCCCGCAACGCGATGCAGGCCATGGACCGACCGGAGGATGGTCCACGCGAAATGGTGCTGCAGGTCCGGCGCGCGGATGCCAGCGGGTCCGCCGCCCAACAACACGACTGGGTCGAGTTCTCGGTGGCGGATTCAGGCCCAGGTCTGCTGGAAGACGTGGCTCTGAAGTTGTTCACGCCGTTTTTCACGACCAAGCCGGAGGGCATGGGCCTGGGATTGAGCCTTTGTCGAACTGTCGTCGAACAGCATGGCGGCCTCTTGTCTTTTGCGCCCAGGCGCCCCCACGGCACGATGTTCCGATTCACATTGCCGGCACCTCCGGTGGCCCAGGGTGAGCAGGCCCGGTAGCATCGCGGCATGCAACCCAGCGCCGACGTCACTGTCTTCATCGTGGATGACGATGACAGTGTGCGTGCGGGTCTGGCCTGGTTGTTGCGCTCGCGCCGCTTGCCCAGTCAGGCATTCGACAGTGCGGAGGCCTTTGAACACCTGCTCGCAACCGGCTATGTCCAGATGCATCCTTGTTGCCTGTTGCTGGACGTGCGCATGCCTGGCATGAGTGGTCTGGCCCTGTTCGAAATTCTGGTTGATCGCGGCTTGACACAGGTGATGCCGGTGATATTTCTCACCGGCCATGCCGATCTGCCAACGGCGGTGGATGCGGTCAAACGCGGCGCATTTGATTTTTGTGAGAAGCCGGTGTCCGACAACGCGCTGGTGGATCGCGTCGAGCAGGCGATCACGCAGTCGGCGCGGTACCTTCAAGCGCGTGCAAGGCAGGACGCTGTCGCGCGACGCCTGGCCGAACTGACCGAGCGCGAGCGCGACGTGTTGCGCCTGGTGGTGGAAGGTTTACCGAACAAGCTGATTGCCGATCAGCTCGACATCAGTGTGCGCACCGTGGAGGTTCACCGGGCGCGGGTGTTCGACAAGATGGAGGTGAAGTCTGCGGTGGAGCTTGCCAATCTCCTGCAGCAGCGCTGAGTCAGTCTTTCGCGGACGATGCTTTTCGCTCTGAGCCAGCCGACTCCGGTGCGTCTATGGGGGCCGGCGGCGGTGTGTCTTG
This sequence comes from Rhodoferax sp., assembly GCA_043776215.1. GTDB lineage: Bacteria > Pseudomonadota > Gammaproteobacteria > Burkholderiales > Burkholderiaceae_C > CAISIP01. The sequence continues at coordinate 1,430 of JAYVRP010000950.1, forward strand.
CGTGGTGGGCAGCTCCCCGTTCCGGCGTCCCGAGAACATCGTCCACCAGACGATCAGCAATAACAAGACCAATGCCCCCAGCGCTTCAAGCAAAATCAGAACCATGAATCGACTCCTGTGGCGTGGTGCCCACGCACTGATCGCGGTGGCAATTGTAGGAATGCTGTCGAGCTGCGCGAGCGTGCCGGCGCCGGGTATGGCGCAGTCGCCGGCTTCAGTGGCTGTGTTGCCTGCGCCGGGTCCATCGGACAGCACCATGCCGACGGTTGATAACGCGCCGTTGCCGGCAGCCCTGCAGCAACCCAAGAGCCGGTGGGTCCCCGTGCGCTGGGCTGAATTGCCGGGTTTTCCCGAGGATGCACTACACGAGGCCTGGAACGCATGGACACGTTCCTGCGAACGGCCCGCGGCCGCATTTGCGGCCCTGTGTTCCGACATCCGCATGCTGAGCCTGGCATCGGGCGCGGAGCAGCGCCAGTGGATGGTGCAGCGCCTGCAGCCCTACCGTGTCGAGGCGCTGGGCGCCGCCAGCGACGGCCTGTTGACAGGCTATTTCGAGCCGGTGCTGCAGGCATCGCGTACACGCCGTGATGAATTCCAGGTGCCTTTGTACCGGCCTCCACCCTCACTCGCAAGCCGCAAGCCGTGGTTCACACGCCAGGAAATGGAGACCCTGGCCGAGGCGCGGTCCGCCTTGCGCGGACAGGAGATCGCGTGGCTGGCAGACCCGGTCGACGCACTCGTGCTTCAGATCCAGGGCTCAGGCCGCTTGCGTTTTGTGGAGCCAGGGGGCGCCGTGCAAACGGTACGTCTGGCTTTTGCGGCGACCAATGCGCAACCCTATGTGAGTGTGGGCCGGTGGCTGCTTGATCAGGGGTTGGTGCGCGAGGCATCCTGGCCGTCGATCAAGAACTGGGTGGCACAAAACCCCCTGCGGATCAACGACTTGTTGTGGAGCAATCCGCGCATGGTTTTCTTCCGAGAAGAGGGGCTGTCCGAACTGGAGGCTGGTTTTGGGCCGCGTGGTGCGCAGGGTGTCGCACTGACTCCGGGGCGTTCCATTGCGGTGGATCGCGACAGCATTCCGTACGGCACACCAGTCTGGCTGGCGTCCAGCGGGCCGGTCTTGAACCTGCAGCGGCTGGTGCTGGCACAAGATACGGGCAGCGCCATCCTCGGCGCAGTGCGTGCTGACTACTTTGCTGGCTGGGGGCCGCAGGCCGGTGAACTGGCCGGCCGCCTCAAGCAGCCGCTGCAACTGTGGGTGTTGTGGCCAAAGTGACGACCGGCTTAACGTGAAATAACTTTCATGATGCGGGGTGACGAGTGGGCATCATGAAAGTTAGTTGCCGACACGCGGTACAAGGTGCCCCAGTGGCCAGGCTGCGCTGGATTTCACCTCACCCAGCGAAAAACTGGTGTGCAGGTCCTTCACGTTGGGCAAATTCATCAGGCTGCCCAGTGCAAACCGTGAAAAGCTGTCCAGGTCTTGCGCCACCACCTGCAGCTCAAACGTGCCGGTGCCACTGATGTAGTGGCAGGAAACCACCTCCGGCAGTTTGCGGATGGCGTCCTCCAGGGCCCGCGTTCCGTCGCTGGTATTACGTTCTGCGTCCAGCCGCACAAAGGCCAGCACGCCCAGGCCGATCTTGCTCCGGCTGATTTCTGCCCGGTACCCGGTGATGAAGCCTTGTACTTCCAGTGCCCGCACCCTGCGCCAGCAGGGGGCTGCGCTCAACCCCACACGTTGCGCAAGTTCTGCATTGGTCAGGCGCCCGTCTGCCTGCAGTTGGTTCAGGATCGCGACGTCAAACTTGTCAAGTGTTTCCATATAGGCAAATTTTAAGCAAGAATCTTTCTTTTATAGCCTGAAATTCGGCAAAGAAAGCAAAGACATATCGGCCGAGCCGGCATACACTTTGCGCTGATTTTCGAGCCGACATGGGGTGTGCTTGCGGCCGGCAAGTGTGCTGCCCCATTGGCCTGACCCCCTGCATGGAGATCCGTACGCTATGAACGCTCCGCTTCCCGAACACATTCGCAAGGCCCTGGAAACCGTCACGCTGGATGACAAGTACGCGCTCGACCACGGGCGCGCTTT
>JAYVRP010000951.1:0-3520 GCA_043776215.1 Rhodoferax sp.
ATGGAACTTCGCCAGCGTCTGCAGCAGGTCAAAAGCCGGGCCGTCGATGGAGAGGATGTGCACGTCGGACGAGATCACGTCGGGCTTGAAGCCGGCCGCCAGCATGGCGCGGCTGGTGCCGAAGCCGCAGGAGCCGGCACCGTGCCCGATGTCGAAGATCACGCCGCGTTCGCGCGCGGCCAGCACCTCCGGCCACACACCGCCGCCCGTGCGTGCGGGTGCGTTCGGGAACGGCCGAAAGCAATGCGTCAGGATGTCGCCCTTGCGCAGGCGCGACATCACGTCCAGGCGTGACGGCGGCGGGTGGTCCAGGTGCGCCATCAGCGGCAAGCCGGTGGCTTCGGCCACCTCCAGCGCCATGTCCATCGGCGCAATGCCCGAGGCACCGCTGGCACCGCGCCCGACCCGCACCTTGATACCCACGACCAGGTCCGCGTTTTCCTGCGCGACGCGCACACACTCTTTCATGTCCAGCAGGCGCAGGTCTTCGCATTCGCCCACCATCACCGAGCCGGAAAACGCGAAGATGCCCGCGAACGAAAGGTTGAGCAGTGGCAGGATACGCACCGGCAGCGCGGGCTCGATCACATGTTTGCGGAAACCCGGGAAGTTGCCCGGCCCCGCGGTGCCGGCGTCCACGAACGTGGCCGTCGCGCTGGTGCGTGCCAGAGCGACTGCATCGACGCCGATCGAGGTGCCGCCCCAGTAAACGTGGGTGTGCAGGTCGATCAGCCCGGGTGTGACCACCTGGCCGCGCAAGTCGCGCACTTCGGTGCCAGGGCCAGGCACCAATGCGTCGCCGATGGCCGCCACCTTGCCGGCGGTGAAACGCACATCGGTGATGCGGTCGAGGTTCTGCGACGGGTCGATCACGCGCGCACCGCGCAGGATCAGGTCGTGGGCATGGGCATGGGCGGTGGTGGTCATTCGGTGCTCCGGTTGGCGTCGATGAGGCAGCGCACCAGAACGGCATCGTCCTCGGCGCGCAGGGTTTGGGGGTTGATGCTCAGAATGCCGGCGTCGACCAGGCGTTCGCCCACATGCACCGGCGGGTCGCCGCGTTGCAGCCGGCCCACCAACGCCAGTGCGCGTGCGCCGGCATCGAGCTCCAGCACCGGGACGGGTGCGAGTTCGGTGCCGGGAATCAGACGTGCCGTGATGCCAGGTGCACCGGCCAGCGCAGCGGCCATGGCCTGCAGCCGCTGCGTCCATACGCGTGCGCTCGCCGCCTCGTCGCGCGCCACGAAGCGCTCCAGCGCACACACCAGGCCGGCGATTTCCTCCTTGCCGACCTTGAAGCCGCGGCCGATGCCGTGGTGCGGAATGCCGCTGAGCGCCTGACGGTCGATCAGCGGCGACGGCGACCAGGTGGTCGGGCTCACATCCATGTCCATCATCTGCAGCAGGGCCGAGCCGACCAGATCGCGCCGCCCGGCCAGGATGCCGCTGGCCTGCGGCCCACCCACCGCCTTGCCGCCGCTGAACACCACCAGGTCGGCGCCCTCCGAGATGAAGCGCCGCAGGTTGCTGCGCGGCGGCAGCTGGGCTGCCGCGTCCACGATCACCGGCAGTTGACGCGCGTGCATGACCTGCAGCACCGCTGGCAGGTCGCCCACTGTCTGCGCCGTGGCGACAAACACCAGGGCCACGGTCTGCGCGGTGATGGCGGATTCGATTTCCCACGCCTCCAGACCGCGAATGCCGGCGCCGGTGCCGCGGTCGTTGTGCCCGATGTCGACGATGCGGCCACCCGCCAGCCGGATCGCGTGGTCGTAGCTGTTGCGGTGGTTGCGCGCCATCAGCACCTGGTTGGGCATGGCACGCGTGTCGGGCAGGGCCGCCATGCGCGCCACGTCCCAGCGCGCCAGGCAGGCTGCGGTGGCCAGCGTGAGGCCGGCCGCGGCGCCTGAGGTGACGATGCCGGCCTGCGCGCCGCTCACGCGGGCAATCACGGTGCTGGCGGCGGTCTGCAACTCGGCGATGTCCACCGAGGCGGTGGCGGCCTGCGCCATCGCCTGCAGCACTTCGGGCTCCATCAGGCTGCCACCGAGCCGGGTCAGGGTGCCGGCGACGTTGATGCGCCGGGGGACACCCAGTTGGGTGTAGATGTCTGCTTCGCTCATTGTTGTGCTGTCAGGCGACCGCGCGGTGGTCATTGCGCTGCCAGTGTTTCCCGGGTCCTGAGATGGCAGGCCACCACATGCCCGGGCGCAATCTCCTGCAGCGGCGGGTATTCCACCTTGCAGCGGGCCTCCGCGTAGGGGCAGCGGGTATGGAAGTGGCAGCCTGGCGGCGGGTTCATCGGGCTCGGCACGTCGCCTTCGATCACCAGCCGCTTGCGCCGCGCCTTCGGGTCGGCAATCGGGGCGGCCGCCATCAGCGCTTCGGTGTACGGGTGCTGCGGGTGGGCAAAGATGCGGTCCTTCGGGGCCAGTTCGACAATGCGCCCCAGGTACATCACGGCAATGCGGTGCCCGATGTGCTCGACCACGGCCAGGTCGTGCGAGATGAACAGGTAGGCCAGGCCGAATTCGTCCTGCAGGTCCATCAGCAGGTTGAGCACCTGGGCCTGCACCGACACGTCGAGCGCCGAGACCGGCTCGTCGGCCACGATCAGTTTCGGGTTCAGGGCCAGCGCGCGCGCGATGCCCAGGCGCTGGCGCTGGCCGCCTGAAAATTCGAACGGGAAGCGCTGCATCGCATCCTTGCGCAGGCCCACTTTTTCCAGCAGCGCGACGACCTGGCGCTCCTTCTCGGCCCCTTCGGCCAGGCCGAAGTTCTCCAGGGGTTCGGCCACGATCTGGCCGACTTTCATGCGTGGGTTGAGCGAGGAATACGGGTCCTGGAACACCATCTGCACCTGGCGCCGGTGCACGCGCATCTGCTCCTCGTCGAGCGTCGTCACCTCGGTGCCACCGAGCCAGATCTGGCCGGCGGTCGGCTCCTGCAGGCGCAGAATGGTCTTGCCCACGGTGGACTTGCCGCAACCCGATTCGCCGACCAGGCACAGCGTTTCACCGGCCTGGATGGCAAAGGACACGCCATCGACCGCGCGCACATGCCCGGCCACGCGCTGCAGCACGCCGCGGCGCACCGGGAACAGTTTCTGCAGGCCTTCGATGCGCAGGACTTCGGTCATTCGGAAACCTCCGTGCTGCGCACTGCGGTGCGAGCACCTTCAGGCGGCCGTGCGGTGCTCATGATTGAATGACCCTTTCGATTTCCCAGCAGGCGGCCAGGTGCATGCCGGCGGCAGGCGGGCCCTGCAGCACCTCCACCACGCCCGAGGCGTCGTATTGCAGCAGCGGCGGCGCCTGCGTGTGGCAGCGCGGCGTGGCAAAACCACAGCGCGGCGCAAACGCGCAACCCGCAAACGGGGGCTGCCCCGGCACGGATTCACGCAGCGAGGGCACGATACCCGGGATCTCGCTCAGGCGCCGCGTGTGCGCGCCCTGGCGCCCGCGCGGAATCGACGCCATCAGGCCGCGCGTGTAGGGGTGCACCGGCTTGTCGAACAGCG
>JAYVRP010000952.1:0-3514 GCA_043776215.1 Rhodoferax sp.
ACCGCCGGCCGTAAGCCATTGGATAGCGAAGCGGGTGAAAGTCGCCCCGGTCTGCGCCCGACAGGCGGCGTGACGACGCGCATGCATGGCTGATCGTTGCCAAATAGGCTATTTCAATTTATCATGCCATCATGCTCGCATGAAAGGAACGTGATGCTTAATATCAAGACAGTTGGGAAAAGTGGTCAGATTTCGCTTGGAAAAGCAATGGCTGGCATGGACTTCATCATGGAGGAAATGGCTGGTGGCGACATCATGTTAAAGCGGGCTGTTGTTGTGCCAATGAATGAGCGTTGGCTCCATGAGCCAGGAGTAAGAGCACAGCTAAATCAGGCGAATCTCTGGATGCACAACACGCCAGCTCAAGAAACCAATTTAGACGAGCTTGAATCCAATCTTAAAGTTGGGTCATGAGTGGCAACCATGAGAAGGTACTTCTCGATTTGAACTATTCTGAATTTCATTCTGCCTTGTTCGATCTGGATATATCGGACATCAAAAAAGTATTCAAGACTTTGAAGAAAGTCAAAAACATGACTTGGCAGGAAGTGTTTCGGGACCATGGATTGAAGTGGGAAGAGCTTAAAAGTGTCCCAGGAAAATTCACCATTCGACTATCTCAGTCATGCCGTGCGGTGGTTGCTCGCGATGGATCAGTTATGAGGTTCCTGGTGCTGAGCCCAGATCATGATTCGGCTTACGGTAAAAAATAAATCCCCCAGAACTGCCGCTAGCTGAATACCCCGCCGTACCGATTGCGCAGGTTGCCCTTTTGCACCTTGCCGGTTCCGCCCATCGGCAGCGAGATCAGGTGATCGAGCTGGCCTTGGCCCGTTACGGCGTGCCCGAGATCGTCAACACCGACCAGGGCAGTCAGTTCACGGCCGAGGAGTTCACCATAGTTGTACTGGCCGCCGGCTGCACGCTGAGCATGGATGGGCGAGGGGCCTGGCGAGACAACGTCTTCGTCGAGCGCGTGTGGCGCAGCGTGAAGTACGAGAGGGTGTATCTCCCAACGCTGACTATCGGGCGCGCTTGCCTGTTGGCCTGCAATCATTCCGGCTGTCAAGGGGGATTCGCAGCTTCGTCAATGTCAGTGCCACAGGCAACGTGGCGGTGGGGTTCGGCGCGTTGACGGCCGTCACGGGCGCTACCAACACCGCCGTTGGCTACCAAGCGGGTGGCACGGCCACCACCGGCGCGAACAACGCGTTCTTCGGCAATGCCGCCGCACCATCAACTGTCACGGTGTCCAACGAGATCACGCTGGGCAATGCGTCGATCGCCACACTGCGCTGCCAAGTCACGTCTATCACGGCGCTATCAGACGCGCGGGACAAGACCGACATCCGGTCGCTGGCATTCGGGCTGGACTTCATCAAGGCGTTGCAGCCAGTGGCATTCACCTGGGCTGCGCGTGACGACTCCAAGGTGGGGAAGGCTGCCAGTGGGTTCCTGGCCCAGGACCTGGCCCGCGCCCAGGAGGCCTTCGGTGCTCAAGACGTTCTCGACCTCGTGTCGCACAACGATCCGGAGCGGTTGGAGGCCCGCTATGGGCACCTGATTCCGGTGCTGGTCCGAGCGGTGCAGGAGATGTCGGCACGGATCGCAGTGCTTGAGGCTCGGTAACCGTTCACAGGTGTGGAAGGTTCTCTCCCGGCTGCGGGTGCTTGGCGCGCGGTTGGATCCGCGCGCGGGCCATCAGTGGCAAGAGTGGCGAAGGGGTATCCTGGACGCAATCCGAAGCACGATATGAGGTTGTATGAGACTGTGCGCGCATGGAGTTCGCGTTGCTGCCTGTTTCGTGGACGCTCAAGAAAGGCAGTCGGCTACGCATTTCGATCGACGGGGCCGACGAGGACCATTTTCCACAAGTGCCGCATGGCTTGCCGCCACGACTCGAGTTTCTGCTAGGCACAGCCGAGGGCTCGTACTTCGACATACCCATGCGCAGTGCGATACCATAATTCGCAAACCCAGTGAGAGTCTTTTCCAAACCAGGTACGACCCAGGAGCGTCTGAGATCGACGACGCGAAGCGAGTCAATCTGTTGTATGACTGGCCAGTGTATGAGGGCCCAGGTTCAGGGGTTCATCAGCCGTGGTCGAGGGCTGTGTGAGCTGCCCCCCTGTTTTTCGTCTTCCAGGGGTCGATGATTCACATCGAAACTGGAAGGATGAAAGGTGAAGAAGATACAGAGAGGCGACGCTCTTTCATCCTGATCTCCGTTCAGCAGTTTCAGAACACCGAGCGGACCGTTCCAGTCCTTTTGATTTTCTCAGGCCGGTGCAAGTTCAAGCTTGATACGACGACCCAGCGCGGCCGCGGCACCAGCCAGCGTCGTCAAGGTCAGACTGGTGTCATTTTCGTCAAGCAGGCGATTGAGCGAGGCTCGACTGGTGCGCATCTTCTTGGCCATGGCCGTCTTCGTGAGCTTTTGAGCGGCCATTGCTTGCTCGATCTGCCAGGCGATCACGCGTTTTACCGCGACCGCAGTCACCTCCTCAAGCAGGCCCTCTTGCGCGAGGAAATCGTCAAAATCGCTTCCCACATTCCGCTTTTTCATTTGACCCTCTTCAATAGTTTGAGCCGGTCCTTCGCCAAATCCAATTCCGGCCCCGGTGTCTTTTGGTCCTTCTTGATGAAGCCATGCAGCAGTACCATCGTGTCGCCGTCAAGCACGAACAACACACGCGCAATTCTATTGCTCAGCCGCGTGCGAACCTCCCAAATACCTGCCCCCAGATGCGCCATCAGCGGCATGCCCAAGTGCCATCCGAACTGCACTGTCTTGATGTCCTCACCAATGGCCTTGCGCTCCACGACCGGCAACGCTTTCAGCCAGTCACGGACCGGTTCACCACCTGCGTCGTTCCTGAAGAATCTTTCGGCCAGCGTTGGGAGATTGCATTCTTTCGCCATGACGGATGGTATCAATTTTGGTACGCAAAGGAAATCGTGTGCGATTCGCGTGACCCGGAGACAGATTTGAGTCGATGGAACGCCACGCCGAAGGGGTCAACAACTGCTTTGGCAAGCTCGTCAGCGTTTCGACCCCGAATTCAAGAGTTGAGCGCCTGGCAGTTCGATCGCATCAATTCGGGAACAATTCAGAGCATCATTTTGGAGGTAACTTTGTTGGTAACTTGAAAGCATCGAACTGAAATAATCTTCTAGCGTCGGGGAGCTGGCTCCATCGGCAAATAGGGCCGACGGGGTTTGGCTGGACAAAGCCAGACGTTTCGTGAAATACTGACGCCGGCAACGCAGCCCTCTCCGGGCAACGGGGCGCGACAGCAGTTTGGAACTTGCCGGTTTGTGGCTGCTGTCGCGCTTGCTTTACTGTTTCGGCGCGTGCCACTTTAGCTGGCCTCGAAACCGCCCCCAGTCACAGGGCATCGCAACCACCCCCCCCCAATTGCAGGCGCCACGTGCAAGGGGGTGTCTTCAGTCGCCCTTCGGGCTCCCTCCAACACCCCCTTGCACGTCCAGTTCAGGATTGAACCCAATACCC
>JAYVRP010000953.1:0-12222 GCA_043776215.1 Rhodoferax sp.
CGACGGCGCCGACGTGCCGGGTGTGCTGCGCAAGATGGCCCGGCTGATCGGTTACCGCTCGATGATGTTCGCGCCGATGCTGTGGGAAGGGCGCGGCATCGGCGCCATCGGCGTGGCACGCTCCACCGGCCCGTTCAAGCCGAATGAATTGGCGTTGGCGCAGACCTTCGCCGACCAGGCCGTGATCGCGATCCAGAACGCGAAGATGTTCAAGGAGACGCAGGAGGCATTGGAGCGGCAGACGGCAACGTCCGAGATCCTGAAAGTCATCGCCAGTTCGCCCGACGACGTGCAGCCGGTGTTTGACGCGATCGCCACGAGTTCGAAGCGGCTGCTTGGCGGCTTTTCGACCACGGTGTTCCGCATCGTTGACGGCCAGTTGCACCTGGTGGCTTTCACGCCGACGAATGCCAGTGCCGACGCCGCGCTCACAGCCATGTTCCCGCGCCCGATCGCTGATTTCCCGCCCATGGCATTGGTGAGTGAAGGCCAGACGGCGCGCATCGAGGACATCGAGTCTGACGCTGGCGTGCCCACCATGTTGCGGGAACTCGCGCGCTTGCGTGGTTATCGGGCGATGCTATTTACGCCCCTGCTGCGCGATGGTGCCGTGATCGGAATGATCTCGGTCACGCGTGAACGGCCTGGCCGCTGGGCAGAACACCACGCGCAGCTGCTGCGCACCTTCGCCGACCAGGCGGTAATCGCTGTTGAGAACGTGCGGCTTTTCAGCGAGACGCAGGAGGCGCTGGAGCAGCAGAAGGCCAGCGCGGACGTCCTGCAGGCGATCGCGGGGTCGATGTCGGATGCGCAGCCGGTGTTCGAGAAGATCCTGGAGAGTTGCAGTCAACTGTTTCGCGGAGCGTTGCAGGGGCTGAACCTGCTGGATGACGATGACCTCTTGCATCTGGCGGCCCTGCGGATCCCAGCTGCAGGTTCGGAGCTGGGCTTCAGCGCCGAGGAGCTGGCAGCGGCCCGCGATTTGATCCCTGACGCCTACCCGATCAAGCTCAGCGGCCGGGAAGCAGCCTCGATGCGGCGCGGCAAGGGCGTGTACAGCTTCGATGATGTGCTGAACGAACCCAAGGCGGGACCAGCCGTGCGCGCCGTGGCCAATGCCATTGGACATTCCTATGCGCAGATGCTCGCCACGATGTTCTCTGGCGAAAGGTGTATCGGAAGCATCGTTGTCAGCCGGGGTGCCGGCGACGGATTCACAGCCAAGGAGAAAGCGCAGTTGATGTCCTTTGCCGACCAGGCCGTGATTGCGATCCAAAACGCGCGGCTGTTCAAGGAGACGCAGGAGGCGCGCGAGCAGGCCGAAGCCGCAAGGCTTCTGGCAGAAGGCGCCAACGAAGCCAAGAGCAGCTTCCTGGCCACCATGAGCCACGAGATCCGCACGCCGATGAATGCGGTGATCGGCATGAGCGGGCTGCTGCTCGATACACCGCTGAACCCCGAGCAGCGCGACTTTGCCGGCACCATCCGCGACAGCGGCGACGCACTGCTGACCATCATCAACGACATCCTTGATTTCTCCAAGATCGAGGCCGGAAAGATGGACGTGGAGGCGCACCCGTTTGATGTGCGCGAATGCGTGGAGTCGGCGCTGGACCTGATTGCGGGCAGGGCGGCGGAGAAGAAGCTGGAGATCGCCTACGTGTTCGAAGGCGACGTGCCAACGGCCATCAACGGCGACGTGACACGGCTGCGCCAGATCCTGCTGAACCTGTTGTCCAACTCGGTGAAGTTCACCGAGAAGGGGGAGGTGGTGCTGACGGTCAGCGTTACTTCCTCCGTTCGGGCTGAGCCTGTCGAAGCCCTTCGACAAGCTCAGGGCGAACGGGCAGTGGTGGTTCCTGAAATGCTGGAGTTTGCGGTACGCGACACCGGCATTGGCCTGTCTGAAGCCGGCAAAGCCAAGCTGTTCCAGAGCTTCAGCCAGGCCGACAGCACGACCACACGCAAATACGGTGGCACCGGGCTGGGGCTGGCGATCAGCAAGCGACTGTCGGAAATCATGGGCGGCACGATGTGGGTGGAGAGTGAGGGGCCGGGCACGGGCAGCACCTTCCGCTTCACCATCCGCGCGCCCAAGGTCGAACTGCCGGAGAACACCCGGCGCAGTTTCATCGGCGAACAGCCTGCGCTGGCGGGCAAACGTATCCTGGTGGTGGACGACAACGCGACCAACCGCCGGATTCTGAGCCTGCAGACGGCGCGCTGGGGCATGGCGCCCAAGGACACGGAATCTCCGGCACTGGCGCTGGATTGGCTCAGGGCCGGCGAGAAGTTCGACTTGGCCATCATCGACATGCACATGCCCGAGATGGACGGGGTGGAACTCGGGCGGCGCATCCATGCCGTGCATCCTGGCCTGCCACTGGTACTGTTCACCAGCCTGGGCCGACGCGAGGCCGCCGCCGAGGCCGGCGCCCTTTTCAAGGCCACGCTGGCCAAGCCGCTGCGCCAGAGCACGCTGTTCGACACACTGATGAACCTGCTGGCGGTAGAAGGGGCGCACCAGGTCGAGGCCCCCAAGGCCAAACCCAGCATGGACCCGGGAATGGCGGCGCGCCACCCGCTGCGCATCCTGCTCGCTGAAGACAACGTGGTGAACCAGAAACTCGCCATGCGGCTATTGCAACAGATGGGTTACCGGGCTGATCTGGCCAGCAACGGGGTCGAGGCGATCGAATGCATCGAGCGCCAGACCTACGACGTGGTGCTGATGGATGTGCAGATGCCGGAGATGGACGGGCTGGAGGCATCGCGACGGATCACGGCCAAGTACAAACCGGGGGAACGGCCCCGCATCGTGGCCATGACCGCCAACGCCATGCAGGGCGATCGCGAGGAGTGCCTGGCCGCCGGGATGGACGACTACGTGACCAAGCCGATTCGCGTGGATGCGCTGGTGGCGGCTCTGAGTGACGCGACGGCCAGGAAGGTGAACTGAGATGCAGAGTGTCTGTTGCTAAAGGAGCAACAGGTTCTTTGGTGTGGCACCAGCGACGGTGCTGATCGCCACGCCATGGTCCAGCGTGACCAGGCATCCCCTGTGGGCTACGGCCAAGGCCAGGAGGTAGACATCGGTAATCTGGTTGTGTCCCAAAACACGTGGCCAGTTCACCAGGCCGGGGGTTCGCAGCGACAAATGGTCGGGCCAGAACGCGTGGTCGATGTTGGCGCAAATCTCGGCCAATTTTCGGCTGACGGGTTCAAAGCCGACCGGGCCGACTTTGCTGTACGCCGGCATGTTGAGCACCCGGATGACGCCGTTTTCCACCAATGCGCAGCTCGCGATCTTCAGTTGCCTCTGCTCAATGAAAGCCAGCGCCTGGGCATGGAAAACATGTGCTTCATCCAGCAGCGCCACCCAGACGTTGACGTCCAGCAGGTGCCGCATGGGCTACATCCCCTCCTGGTCCATCAACTGCCGCACGTGCTCGGAGGTGATGATCTCGGAGCGTGCTGGCAGCAAAGCGTATTTGGAGCGCACCGGCATTGGCGCAGCCGGCGACACGTTGTTTGCCTGTATGCCTTGACGCGCCAAGCGCGACACAGCTGCTCCAAGCGAAATATGCTCGCGCCGCGCGTGGGCACGGGCAAAGGCAAAGACATCGTCATCGAGAGCAAGGGTAGTGCGCATGCTGGCAGTTTAGCATCAAAGCATCAAAATGGCATCAAATACAGGTGCGGATCAGGTCAGCGCTTGCGCATCGTCGCGAAGACGGCCAACGCCGGCATGGCGACCGCACGAAGTGCCTGGCCGCCGGGATGGACGATTACGTGACCAAACCGATCCGGGTGGATGCGCTGGTGGAAGCGTTGAACAAGGTCAAGGCACGCGTCGGGGTCTGAGGTATGTACAGCCTACAAGCCAGACCACGGCATCACATCCACGCCTTGCCGCGTGAAGCGGGTTTCGCCGCCATAAACCAATGCCGGGTACACGTCCGAGAACTGCCCGCGCACTGTGGCGTACTTGAGCCACTTGTTCAGGTTGCCGAATGCGTCGGAAGCCACGGTCGGACCGGATTTGATCTCCACCGCCGCAATCTCGGTGCCGCGCTCAATGATCACGTCCACCTCGGTGCCGATGTTGTCGCGCCAAAAGTACAGCGGCTCGCGCAGGCCGAGGTTGGCGCGAGCCTTCAGCAGTTCGTTGACGACCATCGTCTCAAACAGCGCGCCACGCAGCGGGTGCGCCTGCACCTGCGTCGGCTCGGTGATGCCCATCAGGGCAGCGGCCAGGCCCACATCGGTCAGGTACAGCTTCGGGCTCTTGACCATGCGTTTGCCGAAGCTGGCCACATGGGGGTGCACAAAGTGGATCAGGTAGCAGGTCTCCAGAATCGGCAGCCAGTGCTTTACCGTCTTGTCGGCCACGCCAGCGTCGCTGCCCAGCGACTGCATGTTGAGCAGTTGACCGGTTCGTGCGGCGGTCAGCCTCAGGAAGCGCTGAAAGGCGTTGAGATCCTGAATCGCCGCCAACTGCCGCACGTCGCGCTCGGCGTAAGTCAGCAGGTAGCCGTGCAGCCAATCGTGTGGATCCAGATCGCGCGAGTAGATCGCCGGAAAGAAGCCTTTGACGAGGTGGCTTGCGTAGTCGCGGTCCAGTCGGCCCACAGCGCGCAACTCGGCAATCGACAGCGGAAGCAGCTCCACCAGCGCCGTACGACCGGCCAGGCTCTGCGTCACGCGCGACAGCAGCGCCAGGTTCTGCGAACCCGTGAGCACAAACAGGCCCATGCGAGCGCTGGCGTCCACCACGCCCTGCATCTCCGAGAACAGTTCGGGGGCGTGCTGCGCTTCGTCGATGATCGCGCCATCGGCAAACTGCCGCAGGAACTCGGCGGGCCGCAAACGCGCGAACTCGCGTTGTGCGGGCGACTCCAGCGACACATAGGGCCGATCAGGCAGCAGCGATCGCACCAGCGTGGTCTTGCCCGACTGGCGCGGCCCTGTTACGGTTACTACCGGGAAGCCTTGAAGAAGTCAAAGTACGCGTGCGGCTGCTTGGCGCGGGATCATCTTTACAGTTCCGGAGTGCCACTTCGAGATTGTAAACCCGGGCTGGGGGTCGGCTCCGCGCTAAATGCTTACCCCAACGTCGGTGCAGCAACTGCCGCGCTGTCCTATAAAGGTTGCCGATGAACACATCCGGAATCAAACAGTCCCGCCGCCGCCTCGATGGCCATGTGTCCGGGCGCTTGCTGGCCGCGGTGCAGCGCGTGCATTGCCAACGCACTGCTGAGGCCAACGCCACCGTACTGGTCGAAGAAGCTGCGGCGCTGTGTGGTGCGCAGCGCCTGATGGTGGCGCTGGACACCACGCAAGGCCTGCAGGTCGCCGCGCTGCGCCTGCCGGACGGCGAAGCTGCCGCCTCTTTGCTGGACGCCATCACGCCGTGGCTGGTTGAGGCGCGCCGCACCCGCAAAGCCCGTCTGCGTCACGGGCCGCAGGGGGCTAAACCGCAGGATCAGCGCTCCTGTCTCGTCGTGCCACTGGTCGTGCCGGGCGGGGTGATCGGGCATCTGTACGCCGACATCGACGGTGCGCGCGGCCGCTTCGATCGCAGCCACCTGCGCATGCTGGACCGCTTGGGGATGTCGGCTGCTGTGACGCTGGAGCATGCGCTGGCGATGCAGGGGCTCGCCGCGCAGGTGACTGAAATCGCGGCCGAACTGACAAATGCACTGGAGCGGCAGACGGCGACGGCCGAGATACTGGAGGTGATCGCCAGCTCGCCCGATGATGTGCAGCCGGTGTTCGACGCCATTGCTGAAAGCGCGCAGCGCCTGTTCATGGCACACGCGGCCGTGGTTACCCGGGTGGCTGGCGACATGCTGCAGCTGGCGGCCTTGACGGTAACAAACGAAGCCGGGAACGAGACCACGCGGGGTTTGTTTCCCAGGCCGCTGTCTTTTCCGTCGCTGCATAGCAGGGCGGTCCTGACGGCCACGCCCGCGTTCAGCGCCGATTTCGAAACCGACCCCGGGATACCGCTGAAGTTGAAGGAACACGCGCGTGCACGGGGCTTTCGCAGCATGCTGTCTGTCCCAATGCTGCGCGAGGGTGTCCCGATTGGCTCGATCAGTGTCAACCGGCGCGAGCCGGGGCCATTCACCGACCACCAGATCAACCTGCTGCAGACCTTCGCCGCCCAGGCGGTGATCGCGATCGAGAACGTGCGGCTGTTCCGCGAGACCAAGGAGGCGCTGGAGCAGCAGACGGCGTCGGCCGAGGTGGTGCAGACCATCAGCAATTCGGTCGCTGACGCCACACCGGTGTTCGAGAGCATCGTTGCCAGTGCCAGGCGGCTGATCGCCTCCGAGCGGGCGGCGCTGTTTATCATTCCTGGTGACGGGTTGATCCACTGCATGGCGGTGCTCGGGCCGGGCGCCGATGCGTTCAAGGTCTTGTATCCGGTGCCGCTGGAGCAGAGTTCGGCGCCCACGCTGATGGCCGAGCGCCGGCAACTCTGCTACCTCGACGCTGCCCGGGACGCGCAAGCTCCGGCCAGCACGCGACGGACCGCCGCCGCATCGCCGGCCGGGAGCTATTCGATCGCGATGACGCCGCTGCTGTGGCAGGGCGAGGTCATCGGTACGCTCAATGTCACGCGGCTACCAGGCATCGCGTTCAACGACAAGGAGCTCGGTCTGCTGAGGAACTTTGCGAACCAGGCGGTGATCGCGGTGCAGAACGCGCGCATGTTCCGCGAAACCAACCAGGCATTGGAGCGGCAAACGGCAACAGCCGAGATCCTGAAGGTGATCGCCAGTTCGCCCGACGACGTGCAGCCGGTATTTGACGCTATCGCCCAAAGCGCCCAGCGCCTGTTCGGCGCGCACACGGGGGCGGTTACCCGCGTGGTCGGCGACATGTTGCATCTGGCGTCGATAACGGCAATGACCGAAGCCGGACGCGAGGCCACTCTGGCTGTGTTTCCCAGGCCGCTTTCTTTTCCGTCGCTGCATTCCAGGGCGGTCCTTACTGGCATACCCGCGTTCTCTGCCGATTTCGAAACTGACATGGAGATCCCACTCAAGATGAAGGAGGTGGCGCGCGCGAGGGGCTTTCGCAGCATGCTGTGCGTCCCCATGCTGCGCGAGGGCGTTGCGGTCGGCGCGATCAGTATCAACCGACGCGAGCCGGGATCCTTCACCGACCATCAGATCCAACTGCTGCACACCTTCGCCGACCAAGCGGTGATCGCCATCGAGAACGTGCGGCTGTTCAATGAGACTAAGGTAGCGCTGGAGCAGCAGACGGCGACGTCGGAGGTGCTGCAGGTGGTGGCGCAGTCGATGGCGGACGCGCAACCGGTGTTCGACAAGATCCTGGAGAGTTGCGGGCGGCTGCTGCGTGGCACGGGGCAGGCGCTAAATCTGCTGGACGAGAACAACACCCTGCATCTGGTGGCGAACCGGGTCACGCCCGAGTATCTGGATGGTACGGTCAGCGACGCGCAGCTTGACGCTATCCGTGATCTGGGCACTACCGCGTACCCGATTCAGCTCAGCGCAAAAGAGGCTGCCTGGATGCGGCGTGGCAAAGGGGTATACCACTTCACCGACGTGCTGAACGACCCCAAGGCAGGCCCATCGGCGCGGGCGCCGGCCTTGGCCATTGGGTTCAGTTACGCGCAGATGGGTGCCACGATGTTCGCTGGAGATCGCTGCATCGGCAGCATCGTGGTTAATCGCAATGTTGGCGACGGCTTCAGCGCCAAGGAGCAGGCCTTGCTGGCCACCTTCGCCGACCAGGCCGTGATCGCGATCCAGAACGCAAAGATGTTCAAAGAGACGCAGGAGGCGCTGGAACGGCAGACGGCAACCGCAGAGATACTGAAGGTCATCGCCAGCTCGCCCGACGACGTGCAGCCGGTGTTCGATGCCATCGCCAAAAGCTCGAACCGCCTGCTTGGTGGTTACTCGACGATGGTATCGCGCATCGTCGACGACGTGCTTCACCTGGTGGGGTTCACCTCGACCAACGCCGAGGGCGACGCAGCGTTGCAAGCGACGTTCCCGAGCCCGCTGGCAGCGTTCCCGTTCGGCGATGCCATTGGCAGGGGTGAATCGCCGCTTATCACCGACACCGAGGACACGAATGGTGTTCCCGTGCAGTTGCGCGACCTCGCACGCGCCCGCGGCTTCCGAAGCATGCTGTTCTGCCCGCTGCTGCGCGACAAGACGGCCGTTGGTGTTGTTAGCGTCACGCGCAAGGAGCCGGGGCTGTTCGCGCCGCACCAGGTCACGCTGCTGCAGACCTTTGCCGACCAGGCTGTGATTGCCATTGAAAACGTGCGACTGTTCAATGAGACGAAGGAGGCGCTGGAGCGGCAGACGGCGACGGCCGATGTGTTGCAAACGATCAGCGGCTCGGTGGCCGACGCCACGCCGGTGTTCGAAAAAATTCTCGATAGCTGTGAGCGACTGATTCCGGGCGGCGGGAAATCGCTGCTCGTCGTCGACGCGCAATCGCAGGTGCACATCGCGGCGATTCGCGGTTTGGCCACAGATGACTTCAAGCGGGCCTACCCACGCCCCATCGAGCGAACCGTCATGGGCCTGGCCTTCGACTCGCGTCGCCCGCTCTACTATCCGCAGGGTCGCACGGGCAGCAACGTGCCCGAATTGGTGCGACGCTTCACGGCGTTGACCGGCTACGAGTCGCACCTGATTGCACCCATGATGTGGGAAGGCAGACCGATCGGCAGCATTGCGATCACTCGCGGGCCGCCACATGCTTTTTCGGACAAGGACATTGACTTGCTGCAGACCTTTGCCGACCAGGCCGTGATCGCGATCCAGAACGCAAAGATGTTCAAGGAGACGCAGGAGGCCCGCGCCCAGGCCGAGGCCGCCAACGAAGCCAAGAGCTCTTTCCTGGCCACTATGAGCCACGAGATCCGCACACCGATGAACGCGGTGATCGGCATGAGTGGTCTGCTGCTCGATACATCGCTGAATCCGGAGCAGCGCGACTTTGCGGGAACGATTCGCGACTCGGGCGACGCGCTGCTCACCATCATCAACGACATCCTGGATTTTTCCAAGATCGAGGCCGGCAAGATGGATGTGGAGGCGCATCCGTTCGACTTGCGCGAATGCGTGGAGTCGGCGCTGGACCTGATTGCGGGCAGGGCGGCGGAGAAGAAGCTGGAGATAGCCTACGTGTTTGAAGGCGATGTGCCAACGGCCATCAATGGCGATGTAACCCGGCTGCGGCAAATCCTGTTGAACTTGTTGTCCAACTCGGTGAAGTTCACCGAGAAGGGGGAGGTGGTGCTGACAGTCAGCGTTACTTTCTCCGTTCGGGCTGAGCCTGTCGAAGCCCTTCGACAAGCTCAGGGCGAACGGGCAGTGGTGGTTGCCGAAATGCTGGAGTTCGCCGTGCGCGACACCGGGATTGGGCTCTCTGAAGCCGGCAAAGCCAAGCTGTTCCAGAGCTTCAGCCAGGCGGACAGCACGACCACACGCAAGTATGGGGGCACCGGGTTGGGGCTGGCGATCAGCAAGCGGCTGTCGGAGATCATGGGCGGCACGATGTGGGTGGAGAGTGAGGGACCGGGCACGGGCAGCACCTTCCGCTTCACCATCCGTGCGCCAGTAGCCGAGATGCCGGAGAACACCCGGCGCAGGTTCATTGGCGAGCAACCTGCCCTGGTAGGCAAACGCATCCTGGTGGTGGACGACAACGCGACCAATCGCAGGATTTTGAACCTGCAGACGGCGCGCTGGGGCATGTTGCCAAAGGATACGGAGTCGCCGCAACAGGCTCTCGAATGGCTCACAGCCGGAGAGAAGTTTGACCTGGCGATCATCGACATGCACATGCCGCAGATGGACGGGGTGGAGCTGGGGCGGCGCATCCGCGCTTCGCAACCCGGTTTGCCGCTGGTGCTGTTCACCTCCCTGGGACGCAGGGAGGCCCAGGCAGAAGCGGGTGATCTATTCAAGGCCACGCTGGCCAAGCCGCTACGCCAGAGCACGCTGTTCGACACGCTGATGAACCTGCTGGCGGCAGAAGGGGCGCACCAGGTCGAGGCCCCCAAGGCCAAGCCGAGCATGGACCCGGGAATGGCGGCCCGGCATCCGCTGCGCATCCTGCTCGCTGAAGACAACGTGGTGAACCAGAAACTGGCCATGCGCTTGTTGCAGCAGATGGGTTACCGTGCCGACCTGGCGAGCAACGGCATCGAGGCGGTGGAGGCGGTCGAGCGCCAGCCCTACGACGTGGTGCTGATGGATGTGCAGATGCCCGAGATGGACGGGCTGGAGGCATCGCGACGGATCACGGCCAAGTACAAACCGGGGGAACGGCCACGCATCGTGGCCATGACCGCGAACGCCATGCAGGGCGATCGCGAGGAGTGCCTGGCCGCCGGGATGGACGATTACGTGACCAAACCGATCCGGGTGGACGCGCTGGTGGCGGCGCTCGACAACGCGACGCCCCGCAGCCACAGCTGACGTTGGCGACCCATCGATGAGGCTAGCTCCCCAGCGCCAGTGCCGCCTCCAGCAGCGGCTTGGCCCACCCGGGCGAGGCCTGCCAGGCATCGACTGTGGTCGGGAGCTTGAGCTTGCCGCCGCGTGTTTCGGCCACAAGGACCGGAGCGGGAACAGCGCTTCCAGGCGCGGCTTCGACACTGTTGTCGCAGACCTGCAGGTGCCTTCGCGCTGCATTGCCTTTGCGACGCCGCTCCAACCCAGCTTCTTGACATCGGACGCCGGCGCACGGCGCAATGCGTCGATGGCATCGAGTTGTAGATTCACAGACATGATGACGATCCGACGGGCGAGCGTCGGTGCAAGATACCAATGATTACCAATGATTGATCTTTTCGCAATTCATTACACCGCCGGGCTGAGTCGGTCGAAGCCTGCAGCCCTTCGACAGGCTCAGGGCGAACTTGGGTGGGTGTCGCGAATTCCGAGAACCTCCCTAGTTGAAATTCGCAGGAAGAGCTGAACCAGTGCGTGAGTCTCTCTGTCATTGTCGATCCCGCACCGTAACACCCATCTGGCGCAGGTAGGTCAGCACGTCGGCACTGATCGAGGTCAAGGCCCGCGCCTGCTCGGCCAGGTCTGCCGCCTGCGCCACTTGACCTTGCGCGGCGAGTGATACCGCTGCACCCAGCATCCAGCGCGGTTCGCCGGGGCGAATCTTCAATGCCATGAGGTAGGACTGGCTCGATTCGACGTGCTGCCCCAGGCGCTGCGCCACATTGCCGCGCACGGCCCACACATCTGCCTGCGCCACCCAGACGCGCTCGTAACGTTTGAGATCTGCCAGCAATTCCGCATGCTGCCCTTGCTGCAGCTCCATGCGCGCGAGCTCGCGCAGCATCGCCAGGCTCACTTTCGCACCGGCCCCCGAAGGCCCCAGCTCGGCACCATGCGCACGCTCCAGCCCAGCCAGTGCCTCTCGCAACAATTCAACCGCGGCGTCTTTCCCTCCGCCATTCCAAAGCCGCTGGGCCTGGCCGACGGTCTCGAGGGCCGCGTCCTGCCAGCTTGCCCCACCCTGCTCTGCAAGCACCGTTGGCGAAAGGGCGGGCGGGCGTGGGCGTGGCACCTCGGCAACCGGCAATTCTGTGTGCGCCGCTGCGGCTGCAGGCCTGCCCAGGCGTACTTCCTGCGGAGCTACCAGCGCAGGCGGCGCCTCCTGCCGTACCGGTGCGCCAGAAGCTGTCAACGCGGGAAGTGCCTCGGCCCTATCGACCGGGAGCGCGGTGGCAGAGGCTTGAACCGCAGGCAAAGGCAATGCCGGTGCGGAGGCGGCGGCTGTCACAGTCGGCGGTGCCGCCACAGGAATAGGCTCAGGAAGCCGTTGAGGGTTGACAAAAGGCGCCGACGCCACGGCGGACGGATGCAAGCCATGCAGTTCCCCGCCATTGCCACGGGCCCCCTGCCACCAGACCCACAGTCCCGCCAGGGCAAGTACCAACCCGGCAAGAGACATCAGCACCCTTCCGCGCCCTGCCCTGGCGACACGGGCGGCGGGTGCGGTGGCCAGTGGCGGCACGCTGCTCGTCCCCCGCACCACTGCCGCCAGATCCCCCGGCGCCGGACGACTGGGTTCCGCGACGGCCGCGCGGCTGTCGAGGTCGCGCAGTACTTTGTTGATGACACTCATGGTCGGGTCTTGGGCGGATCACCAGGCCGCGCCGCGGATGGTGTCGCGGTGCCCCGATGCAGCCCG
>JAYVRP010000954.1:0-3508 GCA_043776215.1 Rhodoferax sp.
CTCGGAAATCTTCCGGCAGACGGGCGCCAGGACCTTTCTCGCCCATGCGCTGTTTTGCCGGGCGCAACTGCATGAGCGCACCTCGCCCGACCCGGTGTCTGCCATGCCGCATTACGCCCGGGCGATCACTGCGCTCGAAGAAGTCAACGCGACCCATGCCCTCGGGCGCGCGCGCAGCCAGTATGCGCGCCTGCAGGAAAAATCCTGAAGCACAGTCGCAGGAAGCACCGTATGCCGACACTGCCACAGGCACAGGAATCGATCCCTCCCGGCGAAGCCCGGACCATCGCTAACCTGATCGAAAGCCTCAAGGAAAAACTGCTCCAGGAGCACACGAGCGGCGCCATGCCGCGCGATGTTCACATCAAGATGCATGCGCTTGTCAAGGCGGAGTTCAGCGTGTTGCCGAACCTGCCGCCAGAGTTGCGGGTCGGTGTCTTCAAGGAGTCCAGGACCTACCAGGCGTGGATCCGGTTTTCCAACTCGGAGGGAGTTATCAAGCCGGACGCGGCCCGCGATGCGCGCGGCATGGCAATCAAATTGATGGGTGTGCCAGGGGCCAAGTTGCTGCCACTGGAAAAGGACGCACAAACACAGGATTTCATTCTGGTCAGCACCCCGGTTTTCCCGACCCGCGATGTGGAGGAGTTTGCAGTTTTGGCCAGCGCGATGGCCGGCAGCCTGTTGGCCAAGCTGCGGTATTTCCTGACCCATTGGCGGGCGCTTTGGATCCTGTTGCGGGCACTCCGCAAATTCGCCAATCCGCTGCAGATTGCCTACTACAGTACGACACCCTATCTGTTCGGCTCGAGCGCCGTCAAGTACTCGGCGATTCCCCGGGTCAGCGTGCCCGATCCGATGCCCGACGCCCCTGCCGACGACTATTTGCGGCTGGCGATCATCAGGCAATTGCGCGAAGGTGAAGCGCTTTTCGACTTCTGTGTGCAACTGCAAACCGACCCGGCAAGGATGCCGATCGAAGACCCCCGGTACGCGTGGCCCGTGGCGCTCTCGCCACCGCGCAAAGCGGCAAGCATCCGGATCATGCGGCAAGATCTGGAACTCGAAAACCTGCAGGCGTTCGGGGAAAACATGTCCTTCTCGCCCTGGCATGCATTGCCCGAGCACCGGCCCCTGGGTGGCATCAATCGTGCTCGCAAGGTGGTCTATGAAGCCATCTCCACCTTCCGGCATCGGTCCAATCAAACCCCCAGGAAAGAACCGGAAACTTGGGAGACTTGATCCTGGGCTGACTGCTATCATGAATCCGGGAGACAAGAACAATGCCAGACACGACCTCTGGCCCCGGCCAACCAGGCAAGCGCACCATGCACGACGCCGGACCTATTGAACTGCCAGATGCCCTCACCGCGGAGTACCGCGCCCTGCGGCCGGGAGGCGACTTTGCAGCCCGAAGCACCGCCGAGCTGTTTTCCCTGGTGCACCGGGACGCACAGGGATTTGGCGCGCTGTGCATTTCAGGCGGCGGCATCCGTAGCGCCACGTTCGCGCTCGGTGCGATCCAGGGGCTGGCCCAACACGGACTGCTGCAACGGTTCGACTACCTGTCCACCGTGTCGGGCGGCGGATTTGCTGGCAGCTGGCTGACCGCCTGGTCGCACCGGGCAGGCGGACTGCAAAACATCCTCCCGGGTTTGCGTCCCGACGCGAGACCAGCAGCACCCGGCGAACCCGATCCGGTCGGGCACCTGCGTGATTACAACAACTACATGACGCCCCGGATCGGTGCCCTGTCCGCCGATACCTGGTCACTCGCGGCCACCATCCTGACCAACCTGCTGCTGAACTGGCTGGTGCTGCTGCCGCTGTGGATGGCCGTATTGATGGTGCCGCGGCTGTTCATGGCGGTGCTGGTGTTTCCCGAGGTCGCGTTCGGGCCCGCCATCTTCAGCGGGCCGGCGTCTCCGAACTATGGTGCGCTGGAACTCGACGCTGTAAGCGGCTCGCCAGCCGTGCATTACGGTTTGCCGCTGCTCGCCGGCGGTCTGTTTGCCCTGGCGATGTTCAATACCTTGCGCTATTTGCCGGGCGTGGGCCGTGTTGACCATACGCGCTCCGACTATCTGGCATGGGTGCTGATGCCGCTGGTCGTGGCGGTGCTCGCCTACATCGGCTTCGACTCACTGTATTACCTGGGAAGCGCATATACGGTACAGGGCAGCCTGCCCCGGCAGATCCTGGGCGCGCTGTTGCCGGGTGTCGTGGCGTGGGTGGCGTACCGGCTGATGGCCAGCAGGTCGCCGGGTACCCGGCGCCTCGCCGCCAGTCTGCCGCTGGCAATCTTCTTCATGGCGGCAGGCACCGGCGTGACGAGCTGGCTCACCACGAACTTCCTGGTCTGGAGCCCGAATGCGGACACCGCAATGTCTTGGCCCGAGTACGTGACCGTGGCACCGGTGGCCATTCTTCTGGGTTATATCCTGGGTACGGTACTTTTCGTCGGCCTGTCGAGCCACGTGCTCGAGGATGAAGACCGCGAGTGGATGTCGCGCAGCGTCGCCGGGATGTTGATGTTCTGCGCCGCCTGGCTGCTGGCCTGTGGCACGGTGCTGCTCGCTCCGCAATGGGTGCTGGAATGGGATACCTGGGCGCCCCGGGTGCTCGCCGGCGCGGGCGTGCTCAGCGGCTGGGCGAGTGCCTTCGGTGGCCGGCTGCTGGAGCGCAACGCCCCCGCGAGCGGCGCCCCTCCTGGCAAAACCTGGAGCGCCATGGCGCTCGCGGTGCAGTGGGCGCCCGCCATGTTCATCGTCGTGCTCGGCATCGGGCTGGCCCTGGTGAGCGACAGGTTGATGTCGGTGGTGCAACGGGTGCCCGGCATCGGACACTGGCCCGGCTTGCAGTTGCTGGCCGTGGACGGCGCTGCGGTGTCCTGGGACGATCACTCCGCCGTGTTGGGGCGCTCGGGCCTGCCGCTGGTGACCTCAGTCGCCCTTGCGCTGCTGGCGTTGAGCTGGATCGGCGCACGTTTTGTGAATATCAATACGTTTTCGCTGCATGGCATGTACCGCGACCGGCTGGTGCGCGCCTACCTCGGCGCGTCCAACCCCAAGCGCAACGCCAACAAGTTCACCGGATTCGCGACCGACGACGACATCCCGATGCACGCCATCGACCCGGCGCAGCGCCCCATGCAGGTGGTCAACCTCACGCTGAATCTGGTCCAGGCCAATCGCCTGGCCTGGCAACAGCGCAAGGCGCAGCCCTTCACCGTGACACCGCTGCATTGCGGCAATCATGATCTCGGCTACCGCGGCACAGCCCGATACGGCGGACGCGACGGCATCACCCTGGGAACCGCCGTTGCAATCTCCGGCGCCGCGGCCAGCCCCAGCATGGGGCAGTACTCGTCGCGCGCAGTGGGGTTCATCATGACCCTGCTCAATGCACGCCTGGGCGCCTGGCTTGGCAATCCGGGGCCCGCAGGCGCGCGCACCTGGAGCTACGCCGGGCCGCGGTCGGCCATCCAGTCCCTGGCCAAGGAAGCGCT
>JAYVRP010000955.1:0-3503 GCA_043776215.1 Rhodoferax sp.
CGGTGGCAAGTTCAATCAGAACAGCTACAAGGTATCGGGTGGGCTGCACGGGGTCGGCGTCAGTTGTGTCAATGCCTTGAGCAAGATGTTGCGCTTGACAGTGCGTCGGGATGGCAAGGTCCATGTACTGGAATTTTCCAAAGGTTTTGTACAGAATCGCATTGTCGAAGTGGTCAATGGGGTGGAAGTTTCACCGATGAAGGTTATCGGCGACACGGAGAAACGTGGCACAGAAGTGCATTTCCTGCCGGACCTGGAAATTTTTCAGACCAATACGGATTTTCATTACGAGATACTAAGCAAGCGTCTGCGTGAACTCAGTTTTCTGAACAACGGTGTGAAGATCCGGCTCAAGGATGAACGAACGGGCAAGGAGGACGATTTTTCCGGTGCCGGTGGTGTGCGTGGTTTTGTCAATTTCATCAACAAGGGCAAGACCATCCTCAACCCCAACGTCTTCCATGCGATGGGAGACCGGCAGAGTGACCAGAACACCAACATCGGTGTGGAAGTCGCCATGCAATGGAACAGCGGTTACAACGAACAGGTTCTTTGTTTTACCAACAACATTCCACAACGTGATGGCGGCACCCATTTGACGGGTTTGCGCGCGGCCATGACACGGGTCATCAACAAATACATCGATGACAGCGAACTTGCCAAGAAGGCCAAAGTGGAAGTCACCGGCGATGACATGCGAGAGGGCCTGTGTTGTGTATTGAGCGTCAAGGTGCCAGAGCCGAAATTCAGTAGCCAGACCAAGGACAAACTCGTGAGCAGCGAAGTTCGCGGGCCGGTGGAAGATATCGTGAGCAAGTTGCTGTTCGACTATTTGCAGGAACGTCCGGCGGATGCCAAGATCATAGTCGGCAAAATCATCGAGGCGGCCCGTGCCCGCGAGGCTGCGCGCAAGGCACGCGACATGACCAGGCGCAAGGGGGTTCTCGATGGAATGGGCCTGCCAGGCAAGCTGGCAGATTGTCAGGAGAAGGATCCTGCCCTGTGCGAAATCTACATCGTCGAGGGTGATTCGGCGGGCGGTTCCGCCAAACAAGGCCGTGACCGGAAGTTTCAGGCGATCCTTCCATTGCGCGGCAAGATTCTGAATGTGGAAAAGGCGCGTTATGAAAAGCTGCTGACGAGTAATGAAATCCTGACCTTGATCACGGCATTGGGCACAGGCATCGGCAAAGCCGGTGGCAGCACAGGCAATGACGACTTCAACGTGGCCAAGCTGCGTTACCACCGCATCATCATCATGACCGACGCGGACGTCGATGGTGCGCACATTCGCACCTTGTTGCTGACGTTCTTCTACCGCCAGATGCCCGAACTCGTTGAACGGGGCCACATCTACATTGCCCAGCCGCCCTTGTACAAAGTGAAGTCCGGCAAGGAAGAGCTTTACCTCAAGGACGGCAGCGCACTGGACAGTTTCCTGATGCGTATCGCCCTGGTCAATGCCGCTGTCTTTACGGGTGGAGACAATGGAACGGTCATCAGCGGCGACACGCTGGCGGAACTGGCACGAAAGCACCAGGTCGCGCAGGCAGTGATTGCGCGGCTGCACAACTTCATGGATTCGGAGGCTTTGCGGGCGGTGGCGGATGGCGTGGCCTTGAACCTGGATACGGTGACCGACGCCGAGGTGTCCGCCGCCACGTTGCAGGCTAGATTGCCGGATGCCGAGGTGGCAGGCGAGTTCGATCAGCGCACCGACAAACCGGTCTTGCGAATAAGCCGCCGCCACCACGGCAATGTCAAGAGCAGTGTTCTGACGCAGGACTTCGTGCACGGCGCCGACTATGCCGCACTGGCGGAAGCGGCCCATACGTTCAAGGGCCTGCTCAGTGTGGGTGCCAAGGTGACGCGCGGTGAGGGCGAGCGCCAGAAGGAAGAAAAAGTCGGCGACTTCCGCGAGGCGATGGCCTGGCTGACCGGGCAGGCCGAGAGTGCCACATCCCGCCAGCGCTACAAGGGCTTGGGCGAGATGAACCCGATGCAACTGTGGGAGACCACCATGGACCCGACCGTACGTCGCCTGTTGCGGGTGCAGATCGATGACGCCATCGAGGCAGATCGCGTATTCACGATGTTGATGGGTGACGAAGTGGAGCCGCGGCGTGAATTCATCGAGGCCAACGCTTTGCGCGCGGGCAACATCGACGTCTAGGACACAGCCCCTTCGAGTTCACCTACGGCCGACTTGCCGACGCTGCTGAAGAGGGTCGCAAGGCACCACGTGCCAGCAGCGGTGCCTGCCGCGCAGTTTCCAGCGCCTTGCGCACTTTGCCGGCATCTTTGGTGCGCAGGCCTTCGGCCATGGCGTGTGACGCATCGGTTCGCAACGTGGCGTAGTTGCGCAGCATTTCAAGTGTCTTGGCCGAGGGTGCTGCGGTCCCTATACGCACATCGGACAATTGCTCGAAATTTTCCTGGTACTCGGCGGAGATGTTGGCATCGATCTGCCCGGCCAGCTGGTCAAAACTTTTACCTTCGCGCCGGCCCGAATCAAGGATTGCGTCCCATCGCAAGCTGAGTTTCCGGTCTTCTTCCAGGAATTTGCGAATCGCCGCTTGTGCACGTAATTCATCACCGAACCGGTAACTCGGGGCCGGGATGTGCGTCACGAGCACGGCACCAGCGGCCAGCAAGACGGCGAGGGCCGCAGCCCGATGTGCAATATGCAACTCCTTTGTGTTGCCCGCCCAGGGACGGGCGAGGAGCTGGGCCATCAAGGCGCCGCAGATCAAACCACCGACGTGCGCTGCATTGTCGATTCCGCGCACCACCAGGCCCATGCCCAGGGTCAACAAGGTAAAGACGGTGGCGGCTCCAAACAACCAGCGAAACTCATGCCGTTGTACATGCCGCCGTTCCCGCCAGAGGAACACCAGGAGCGCGCCGTACAGGCTGAACACGGCCCCCGACGCCCCACCGGAAACAGCCTGGTTGCCCTGGACCACCAGTGACAATAGATTGCCGGCAATACCGCTTCCCAGATAGAGCGCCGCAAATCGCCAGCGACCGTAAAGACGCTCGACCAGCCGCCCGACATCCCACAAGGCCCACATGTTGAGCATCAGGTGGACCGCACCAAAATGCAGGAACATGGCCGTGCCAAGGCGCCACCATTGCCCGTCCTGCGTGGCCGGGCCGAAGTTGGCGCCCCAGGTCAACTGCACCGAGTTGGAGGTATGCCACAGGCCCGCGCCAAAACCCAGCATGGCGATGAACACCAGAATATTTGAAGCCACCAGAATCAGTGTGACCGGAGCCCGTTTGGGATGGTCGTGCATCAGGTCTGCCAGACTGGGTATTTCGATGCTGTTCTCTGTATTGGCGGGCAAGGCAGGTGTGGAAAGCTTCATGGATGCCTGTATTACAGCCGATACCGGGGTATTCAGGTGCTGGACGCGGGTTTGAAAATCGCGACAATTTGTGGATGAACATCCATACTCCCTCCGTCGTCGCACCGCTGTCCACACAAGATGCCACACGCA
>JAYVRP010000956.1:0-3503 GCA_043776215.1 Rhodoferax sp.
ACTGCGCGCGCTGCGCAGGCTCGACTCGAACATCTCACGCTGCACAAGCATCACCTGGCGCTCGCGCAACTGGTTCCAGTGCGTGACGTCGCGCGCGCGTGCCACGATCTTCAGTTGCGGGAAGTGCTCACGCACCAAGTCCACGATGCCCAGGGACTGCGCCACGTCGTCCACCGCCACGACCAGGATCCGGGCCTGCCCGGCGCCCGCAGTGCGCAGCAGGTCAAGCCGGGAGGCATCACCATAAAACACGCGGTAACCAAAACTGCGCGCCGCCTCGATCATTTCTGCGTCATGGTCGAGCACGGTGCAGGGCACACCTTCGGCCAGCATCATGCGCGCCACGATCTGTCCGTAGCGGCCGAAACCGGCAATGATCACCGGCGCATCCTGCTGCTCGGAGATTTCCTCCATCGATACGGCGTTGCAGTTGGCAAAACGCGGCAGCAGCCACTTGTCGATCGCCACCAGCAGCACAGGTGACAGCAGCATCGACACTGCGACCGCGCCGATCAGCAGTGAGGCAGTCTGCGGCGCGATGACATGGCTGCCGGCCGCCGCCTGGAACACCACGAAGGCAAATTCCCCTCCTTGTGCGAGCAGCAGGGTGAATACCGGCCGGTCCTGGAAGGGCAGCCCCATCTGCCGTGCCAGGACGAAGATGACCAGCGCCTTCACCGTCAGGAAGCCCACAACGGCGGCGGCCATCAAGCCGGGGGAGGCCATCAGCACGTCAAAGTCGATGCTCATGCCCACGGCAATGAAAAACAAGCCCAGCAGCAGGCCCTTGAAGGGTTCGATGTCGGTCTCCAGTTCGCGCCGGTATTCGCTTTCGGCCAGCAACACGCCGGCCAGAAAGGCACCCAGAGCCATCGACAGGCCGACCAGTTGCATCAGGCCGGCGATTCCGACCACCAGCAGCAGCGACGCCGCCGTGAATATTTCGGGTGTATTCGAGCGCGCAATCCAGCGAAACACCGGGCGCAGCAGCAAGCGCCCTCCGAAGATGATGCCCACGATCACCGCGATGCTCGTCAGGGCCTGGATGCCGTGATTGCCCTGGCCTATCGCTTGACCTGACAGGGCGGCGGTGCCCAGCAGCGGCAGCAGCGCCAGGATCGGAATCGCCGCTACGTCCTGGAACAGCAGGATCGACAATGCGGCCTGCCCGCTGGAGGTCGGCATCAGATTGCGTTCGCTCATGGCTTGCAGGGCGATGGCCGTGCTGGACAGTGCCAGCCCCAGGCCGGCGACGAGTGCGGTTTTCCATTGAACACCACACACCAGGGCGAGCAGCGTCAGCGCCAAGGCGCACCCGGCCACCTGCGCGCTGCCCCAGCCGAAGATCGGCCGCCGCAGCCCCCACAGGCGTTGCGGTTCGAGTTCCAGCCCTACCAGGAACAACATCAGTACGACGCCGAATTCGGCGAAATGCAGGATGTCGTCCACATTGGTGACCAGCCCCAGGCCAAAGGGGCCGATCGCCATGCCCGCAGCGAGGTATCCGATGATGGCGCCCAGGCCCAGCGCCTTGCTGATGGGCACGGCGAGCACGGCGGCGGCAAGATAAATGAAGCTGTTGACCAGCCAGGCGGGGAGTGCGTGTTCCATGCCGCTAACATAGCGCAAAGTCCCATCCACTGGAGTACAACATGCCGTTAATCGTTGTTGCCAACCCCAAGGGCGGGGTTGGCAAGTCCACGCTGAGCACGAACATCGCGGGCTATTACGCGTCACGCGGCCACAACGTGATGCTGGGAGACGCGGATCGGCAACACTCCTCGCGCCTGTGGCTCGGCTTGCGCCCACCTGCCGCACGTCCGATCAATACCTGGGACATCAGTGCGGACCTGATCGCCCGGCCGCCCAAGGGCACGACCCATGTGGTGCTCGACACGCCCGCAGGCCTGCACGGCTGGCGCTTCAATGATGTGATGAAGATGGCAGACAAGGTGATCGTGCCGCTGCAGCCCAGCGTGTTCGATATTTTTGCCACACGGGCTTTTCTGGATGAACTTGCGCGCAGCAAACATGCCGACCGGCTGCAGGTGGCATTGGTTGGCATGCGGGTCGATGCGCGCACCATCGCGTCGGACAAGCTGCACGATTTCGTTCAATCCCTCTCCGTGCCGGTGCTGTCGTACCTGCGTGATACCCAGAACTATGTGCACCTTGCCGCCCATGGCCTGACCCTGTTCGATGTGGCCCCTGGCCGCGTGGAAAAGGACCTTGAGCAGTGGCAACCGATCATCCAGTGGCTGGACCGGTGAACCGTGCCCGCCTACTCTGACAAACCAAACCCATGAAAACTTTCCAAACCTTGTCCGAAGTCTCTGCCCTGGTGGGCCAGGAGGTGGCCGTCAGCGAATGGATGACGATTTCCCAGGAGCAGGTCAACCAGTTCGCGCTGGCCACTGGCGACCACCAGTGGATCCATGTGGACGTGGAACGCGCGAATGCCGGGCCGTTTGGTGCGCCCATCGCTCACGGATTCCTGACCTTGTCCCTGTTGCCGTTGTTCTTCCAGTCGGCCATGGAGATCAAGGAGGTCGGAATGGGGGTGAACTACGGCCTCAACAAGGTGCGTTTCATGGCACCGGTTCAGGTCGGCAGCCGCTTGCGGGCGCGCCTGAAACTGCTCACCTCGGAGCTGATCGAGCGCCAGGGGCGCCAGATGACCTGGGAAGTGACGATCGAAAAGGAAGGTGCGCTCAAGCCAGTATGCGTGGCGGAGTCGATTGCGCGGCGTTACCCCTGAGCACCACCAAAGCCGTTCTGGCGCCAGGCTTCGAAGACGGTGATGGCCACCGCGTTGGACAGGTTGAGGCTGCGCTGGCCCTCCCGCATGGGCAAGCGCATGCACTGTTGCTCCGCGATGCTGGCACGTACGTCCTCTCGCAGCCCCCTGGTTTCTGATCCGAACACCAGCCAGTCGCCCGGGCGATAGGCCTGTGCAAACGCACTGGTGCGGCCCCGGGTGGTCAACGCAAACAGGCGCGAGGTGTCGGGTTGCTCCTGCCGCAGGAAGCCGGCCCAGTCCGGGTGGCGGTGTACCGGTGCATATTCGTGGTAATCCAGCCCGGCGCGGCGCATGTGTTTGTCGTCCATGGAAAAACCCAGCGGTTCGACCAGGTGCAGGGTGCAGCCGGTATTGGCGGCGAGACGGATCACATTGCCAGTATTGGGTGGAATCTCCGGCTCGACCAGGACGATATGGAACATGGCCGTGATTGTCCCGGTTCAGTCAGCGCGCGCATGGCCGAGTTCTGCCCGGGCCAATACCAGGCCGGTGATGTGCGCCGCGCCCGCTGCACGCAGTACCGCCGCCGCTGCGTACAACGAGGCCCCGCTGGTCATCACGTCGTCCACCAGAACCAGCCGCTTGCCTGTCAGCACTGCTGCGCGCAGGGGATCCACTGCAAAGGCGTGCTTGACGTTTTCCAGGCGCCTGGTGCGCTGCAACGTGCTTTGCGGCGGTGTGTCGCGGATGCGCAGCAGCAAGC
>JAYVRP010000957.1:0-3488 GCA_043776215.1 Rhodoferax sp.
GGCAAGGCGTTTTCCGGTGGTGCGGACATCAAGGAGTTCGGCTCTCCCAAGTCGCTGCAGGAGCCCAACCTGTTGAGCGTGATCCTGGCGGTCGAGAACATGTCCAAGCCGGTCGTGGCTGCGGTGCACTCGGTGGCCATGGGCGGGGGCCTGGAGCTGGCACTGGGCTGCCATTACCGCATCGCCGCGCCGGGTTGCAGCGTGGCGCTGCCCGAAGTCAAGTTGGGATTGATCCCTGGCGCCGGCGGCACGCAGCGCCTTGCACGCGTGCTCGGCGTCGAGGTGGCCTTGAACATGATCGTCAGTGGAGAGCCGCAAAAAAGCGAGTTGCTGGCCAGTCTGCCAGGGCAAAAGCTGTTCGACAAGATGACCGCCTCCAGTGAGTCGCTGGCCGAAGAGGCCCTGGCGTATGCACGTTCGGTGGCCGACACGCGCCCCTTGCCCCTGGTACGCAACCTGCCATGCCGGCATCCGCTGGGTGACGCGTATTTTCAGTTCGCACGCAACATGGTGGGCGGCATGTCCAGGAATTTCCCGGCCCCGCTCAAATGCGTGGAGGCCGTGGAGGCCGCCACCAAGCAGAAATTCGACCAGGGCCTGGTGACCGAGCGCGACATCTTCATCAATCTGATGTGGACGCCCGAGAGCAAGGCTTTGCGCCATCTGTTCGTGGCCGAGCGCGCCACCTCCAAGATTCCCGATGTGCCGGCCGACACGCCACAACGCAGCATCAACTCCGTTGCAGTGATTGGCGCTGGCACCATGGGTGGCGGCATCAGCATGAACTTTTTGAATACGGGCGTCCCGGTGAAGATGCTGGAAATGAAGCAGGACGCCCTGGACCGCGGCATTGCCACTATCCGCAAGAATTACGAGTCCCAGGTCAAACGCGGCAAGCTCAAACAGGACAAATACGAGCAGCGCATGGCGCTCTTGACCACCACGCTCGACTACGCTGACCTGAAAGATGCCGACATGGTGATCGAAGCTGTGTTCGAGGAAATGGGCGTGAAGGAAGCCGTGTTCAAGAAACTGGACGCTGTGATGAAGCCCGGTGCCATCCTGGCCAGCAACACCTCCACGCTGGACATGAACAAAATCGCCGGTTTCACTCAGCGGCCGCAGGACGTGATTGGCACCCACTTTTTCAGCCCTGCCAATGTGATGCGCCTGCTCGAAGTGGTGCGTGGAGAAAAGACCGCCAAGGACGTGCTGGCCACTGTGATGGCGCTGGGCAAGAAAATCAAGAAAACGACCGTCGTGTCAGGCGTGTGTGATGGTTTCATCGGCAACCGCATGATCGAGCAATACAGCCGCCAGGCGGGGTTTCTGCTGGACGAGGGATGCACACCACAGCAGGTCGACCGGGCAGTCGAGAAATTCGGTTTTGCCATGGGCCCGTTTCGTATGGGCGACCTGGCCGGCAACGACATCGGCTGGGCCATCCGCAAGCGCCGCGCCGTGGAGCGTGCCAACCTGAAATACAGCAAGACGGCCGACCTCTTGTGCGAGTTGGGCCGATTTGGACAAAAGACCAATGCCGGCTGGTACGACTACGTACCGGGCAAGCGCGACGCGATCCCGTCGGACGTGGTGGTCAACATGATCGAGGCGCACCGCCAGACGCTCGGTATTGCACCGCGCAAGATTTCCGACGACGAGATCGTGCAACGCCTGGTGTTTGCCCTGGTCAACGAGGGCGCCCATATCCTCGAAGACGGGATCGCCTCCAAGGCCAGCGACATCGACATGGTCTACATCACGGGGTACGGTTTCCCGATGCACCGTGGCGGCCCGATGAACTATGCCGACCAGTTCGGACTGTTCAACGTGGTGCAGGCGATGAACCGCTTTGCCGCCAACCCGCGCGATGACGCAGAGTTCTGGAAGCCGGCGCCGATGCTGGCGCGGCTGGTGGCGGAAGGCAAGACTTTCAACTGAACCACGCAGACCATCCACCGGGGAGGCCGAACCAATGATCAAGCGTCTGTTGCTCGGGCTGCTCGGCGTGCTGCTGCTGCTTGCGCTGGTGCTGGCCGTGAACACCTGGCGCCAGGGGTCGCGTCAGATCGACGTGCCACCGCTGCCAGTGCTCGCAGTGGACAAGCAAGGCGCTGCCGAACGCCTGGCAGAAGCGATCCGCGCACGCACTGTCTCTTCGCGGGACGATGCCGCCCTGAACGCGGACCAGTTTGCACAGCTCCACGCTCTCTTGCAGACACGTTTTCCCAAGGCGCATGCGGTCCTCAAGCGCGAGGTGGTTGGTGAGTTGAGCCTCCTGTACACCTGGCAGGGCAGCGACGCGCAGGCGCGCCCGATCATGCTGATGGCCCACCAGGACGTGGTTCCGATCGCGCCCGGTACCGAGAAAGACTGGGCCGTGGAGCCGTTCGCAGGCATCGTCAAGGACGGATTTGTTTGGGGCCGCGGCAGTTGGGACAACAAGGGCAATCTGATCGCCCAGATGGAAGCGATCGAGATGCTGGCTGCGGCCGGGTTCAAGCCGAAACGAACCATCTACCTGGTCGCGGGGGCCGATGAGGAGGTGGCCGGCTTGCGCGGTGCCAAACGTATCGCCGCCATGCTCAAGGAGCGTGGGGTTCGTCTGGAATTCGTCATCGATGAAGGCATGGTCATCACCGACGGCATCTTGCCGGGGCTATCCCAACCGGTAGCCATCGTCGGTGTGGCTGAAAAAGGGTATGTGTCGGTCGTCCTGCGCTTGTCGGGCAAGCCCGGCCACTCGTCCATGCCACCGGCCAAGGGTGGCAGCGCCATTGCCATGATGAGCGCGGCCCTCAAGCGCATCGACGACGAACAATTACCCGCCGCCATCCGGGGTGTGGCGGGCGACATGTTCGGCACACTGGCACCCGAGATGGGCGGCTTTTCGCGCGTGGCATTGTCCAACCTGTGGCTGTTCGGCCCCATCGTGCAAAAGCAGCTAGAAGCGGCTCCCAGCACCAACGCCATGCTGCGAACAACTACAGCGCTCACGATGGCCAACGCCGGCAACAAGGACATCGTGCTGCCTGGGAAGGCCGAGGCCACCATCAACTTCCGCCTGCTGCCGGGCGACACGATTGCCAGTGTCATGGAGCGGGTCAAATCGCAGGTGGCAACTGCCACCGGCAGCGAGGGCTTCGAGTTGTTCGCGTTGCCTGGTGGCAATGAAGCGACCGGCATCAGCTCCACTGCCTCGCAGGCGTATCGACTGCTCAACCAGACGGTGCGCGAAGTGTTTCCCGGCACACTGGTCACCCCGGGCTTGTATCTTGCCGGGTCGGACTCGATCCATTTCGTCGGGCTGAGTGACAACGTGTTCCGCTTTTCACCGATCCGGGTGAAACCGGAGGACGTGCCCCGCTTGCACGGCACCAACGAACGTATCTCGATCGACAACCTGGCCGAACTGATCCGCTTTTACCACCGCTTGCTCACCGTGGGTGGGCAGGCGTCCTGAACCCTTTTGAACCCGACCTGAACCA